>JAGNMU010000129.1 GCA_017991005.1 Gemmatimonadaceae bacterium
GCGAAATGGGGACAATCCATCCGCACGGTACGCCGAAGCGTGGAGGGCCGGGCAGACGTTGCCACATGATGTGCGCGCGGAGGGGTCTTCGGGAAGGGAGGAGCCGCATTTTTTCGCGACCAGCCGCAGAATTGCCCCTGCCAATCGGGACGGATCGCTCCGAAAGTCTGACCAACCCGTCGGGCGCGATTTGCTGTGCACGCCGGGAACCGGTAGCCTTGACCGCCATGACGCTCCCCTTCCCTGAATATGATGCGCTCGACGGCCTCGGTCTCGCCGCGCTCATTCGCGACCGACACGTCTCCGCCACCGAGGCGCTCGACGCGGCCCTCGCACGCATCGCCGCACGCAATCCGTCGCTGAACGCAGTGGTGCGCGTCCTCGAGCGCGAGGCGAGAGACAGTCTCTCCGCTATTCCGGGCGATGCACCCTTTGCCGGGGTCCCCATGGTGATCAAGGACCTCCAAGCCACGATTGCCGGCGTGCCAACGAGTCATGGCACGCGCCCACTGCAGGCGTGCATCCCCGACCATGACAGTGAGTTGGTGGCGCGCTATCGCCGCGCGGGCGCCGTGTTTGTCGGCAAGTCGAACACGCCGGAGTTCGGACTCACCCCGTTCACGGAAAGTGAGGCACTCAAACCGGCGCGGAATCCGTGGAATGTGTCGCGCACAACGGGAGGATCCAGCGGCGGTTCCGGTGCCGCCGTCGCCGCGCGAATGGTACCAATCGGACACGGGGGAGACGGCGGCGGATCGATTCGGATTCCAGCCTCGTGCAACGGTCTGTTCGGACTCAAGCCCACACGCGGCCGCATGCCGACCGGACCCGATCTAGGTGACATCTGGCGTGGGTTTGCGCAGGAGCACGTCATCACACGCAGCGTGCGCGATTCGGCCGCGATGATGGATGCCACTGCCGGCGAAGATGTCGGCACACCGGTGGCGTGTCCGGTGCAGCGACGACCGTTTCTGGATGAAGTGACCACTGAACCGGGACGCCTCCGCATCGCGGTGACCAGTACGCCGTTTTTCGGCCGGACCGTGCATGCCGACTGCCTGACAGCGCTTGCCGATACCGCCGCACTGCTGGGGTCGCTGGGCCATTCGGTCGAGGAGGCGACACCCGAGATCGACGGCGAAGCGCTCGCGACGGCGTTTCTCACGGTGGTCTCTGCCGAATGTCGTGCCGATATCGACTGGATGGGTGAACAGCTCAAGCGCGCACCGCGCCGCGATGATGTCGAGGTGGCGACGTGGGCGCTCGGACTCATCGGCCGTCACTTTCGCGCCTCCGACTATGCCAGCGCCGTCCGGCGACTGCAGGTGGCGGGTCGCGTCATGGGTCGGTTCTTCACCACGTATGATCTGCTGCTCACACCAACATTGGCCGAGCCGCCGATTGTCGCCGGCTCGCTTCAGCCGTCGAGTATCGAGCGGACGGCATTGACAGTCCTCGGCGCGATGGGGCTGGGTCGCGTGCTCGGCTCGCGCGGTTTGCTGGGCGCGATGGTGGAAAAGGCGTTCGGGTTCATCCCGTACACGCCGCTGTTCAATGTGACCGGCCAACCGGCCATGTCGGTGCCGCTTTATTGGAACGTGGACGGGTTGCCGATCGGCTCGCAGTTGGTAGCGAAGTTCGGCGATGAAGCCACGCTGTTTCGCGTGGCGGGCCAGCTCGAACGCGCGCGCCCCTGGTCGGGGCGCATGCCATCGATGGGATGATCACCGACCGTGACGCGCGCATCAGCGTGTCTGATGCGCGCGTCATGGACTCGCGCCGCGTGAACGTGACGCGTGAACGCGATGCGTCGTGCGTCTACTGACACCCGACGCGGTCTGTTGACACCTACTTGCGTTTCGCGCCGGCCAGTCGGCCCAGCGCACCCAACGTGGTCTGCGCGGCGTTGAGTCCGAGGCGGAAGTCGGCATCAGAGAACGTGGAGAACACATCCGTCGGCTGGTGCCAGTGCGGGTCCCACCCACTCCCGACCTGCGTTCCGCGCTCATTCTCACGCAAGCTCACGGCCGCGATGAGATCCTGAAACTGTCCCGAATCCGTGTTGGTCATGTGCGGTCCCACCTGCGCCGGATAGTCGGTGGCGTACTTGGCATTGGCCGAGTGCAGCGCCCACGCCAGGGTGGCCGACTGCGCGGCCATCTTCGAGTTGGACTGGAACTCGATATTGACGTCCGCCTCGGGCCGCTGCTCCTTCGCCATCGATCCGTCGGGCTTCGGCATGCCATGATCGAACATCATCATGTCGTGCTGGATCATCCCCAGCCATTTCGGCTCCGGATACTTCCCTGAGCCGGCGGGACTCTCTTTGCCCTGCAGTGGCGCGCGCTGCTCCACGTATGCCCGCGCACCGTTGAGCCCCGACTCTTCGTTGTTCCAGAGGACGAAGCGAATGGAGCGCTCGGTCTGCACGTCCGGGCTGCTGAAGATTCTCGCCAGTTCCATCACGATCGCACTGCCCGATGCATCATCGTTGACGGCTTCGCCCCAGCCGATGCCATCCATGTGACCGCCGACGATGTACATCTCATCGGGGCGCGTCGTCCCGATCTTGGTGCAGTAAACTTCCTGCCGCTGGCCCGGCACGCTCGGCTCGGCGTTGAGTGCACGCAGCCGCGGATCGGGCTGCAGCAGCGAATCGTTATTCACACCCGTGCGCGTCCGCACGCCGCGCGGGCGACCGCCACCCGCGGCTGTGGGCGGCTGCACCGGGCGTGGGGCCGCGCCGGCCCCACCGGCACCGGCCGCGCCTCTCCCTCCTGCCCCCGCTGCCGCACCGCCGCCGGCCGCACCGGCGCCAGCCGCACCGGCGCCAGCCGCACCGGCGCCAGCCGCACCGGCCGGGCGCGGCGCCGGAGCCGGGGGATTGAACTCATACGTGATGCGTTCGGTGTTCGTGCAGCCGTAGCTCTTGAGCTGCGCTTCAATCCAGTCGACGGCGGCGCGATTGCGCGCGGTGCCCTGACGGCGATCGCCGAATTGCGCGAGCCCCTTGATGGTCGCCTTGTACTTCTCCAGATCGAGGCGCGAGACCATCACGGAAATGGGATCGGTCGAATCGATCGGAACTGGCGTGTTGGGAATGACGCGCCCCTGCGCGAATGCCGGCGCGCTCGTGAGTCCCAGCAGCAGTGCGGCGACGGGCAGGCGTCCAACGGTGCGTTCGAGCGGCAGTGGACGACGTGGATGTGACATGGGAGGGCGGGATTCGAGAGGGGGACACGCGGGCGGTGCAGAGCCGCCGCAGAAAGGTGACGCCACGCCGGACGGTCGGCCAGTCGCAACCATCGGCTTCAAACCTTCGTACGCGTGCCGTAGTCGAATTGCTGACCCGCATGACCGACCATCGCGGTGGTTCCCTGCGTCAGCCACGCAGGCACGGACTCGCCGCGCGTCACGATCCCCTTCGCACCAGACGACAATGTCCTTTCTGCGTTCCCCACTGCACACTCTGCTTGTCGGCGCCGCCGCATCGGCCCTCGGCAGCGGTATCTCGACCGCGCAGTCGTCGCGTCAATCGATCTCCGGCAACGAGGTCGCCATTTACAACCTGGCGGGGCGCGTGCGCGTGGAATCGGGATCGGGCAGTGAGGTCACCGTCGAGGTGACCCGCGGCGGCCGTGATGCGAAGACGCTGCAACTGGCGACGAGTGAGATTCGCGGGCGGAATACGTTTCGCGTGCTGTACCCGGACGATGATATCGTGTACCTCCGCGCATCGGATTCCCGGCGACGGTATTCGACCGACATTCAGGTAAACCGTGACGGGACGTGGGGCGGCGAAGGACGCAGCGTGTGGCGCGGTGGTCGCACACGCGTCAGCACCAGCGGTCGCGGCACCGAAGCGTGGGCGGATCTGCTGGTGCGCGTGCCGGCCGGCAAGACCGTCGCGGTCTATCTCGCCGTTGGAGAGATGTCGGCGGATCGAGTGGACGCTGACCTTCGGCTGGATGTCGCTTCGGCGCGCGTGACGGCCAATGGCACTCGTGGCGCCCTGACCATCGACGCCGGTTCCGGTAGCGTCGAAGTGCGCGATGCCAGTGGCGCTGTGCTCAACGTGGACACGGGCTCGGGCTCGGTGACGCTCGATCGCGTACGCAGCGAGCAATGTTCAATCGACACCGGGTCCGGCGGTGTGCGCGGCGATGGTGTCCAGTGCGGCATGCTGCGCGTGGATGTGGGCTCGGGTAGTGTGAGCCTCGCCGCGCTTCGTTCGTCCGACGCCGGCATTGAATCCGGGAGCGGCAGCATCACGCTCGGGTTCGACACATCACCGCGCGCCGTGTCCGTGGAGACGGGCTCTGGCTCCGTCACGATGTCGCTGCCGTCGGATGTCGGCGCGCAGCTTGATATCGAAACCGGCAGTGGTGGCATCTCCAGCGACTATCCGGTGAGAACCACCACCATGCGCCGGAACACCTTGCGCGGCAGCATCGGTGATGGGTCTGGACGCATTCGCATCGAAACGGGGTCGGGATCCGTGCGGTTGCGGCGCAGTCTCGACTGACGGAAGGCCATCGACGGACGCCCGAAGGTTAGCGAGTCGTGCTGTCGCGCTTCATCGGGAGGCTCCGCAGCAGCGAGCCCTTGTTGGCAAACGCCCACGTGCCGCCATACCGCACGTCGTGCACGAGCCATCGCCCGTTTTCTTTGCGGACGACCACCGTGTCCATCCACGACACGGCGGGCTTTTCCTGATCGTTGGTAAAGGTGACCGGCACCAGTTGCACATCGCCTGTGGCGACTGGTGCCGACGCCGTCATGCCGGTTGCGCCCTCGAAGAGACTGGAGAAGAGGTCGCCTTCGACGAACGCTGGCTTCTCGTCAGGCGCACGCTGCATGTCGGCAATTCGAAGCGAATCGGCCGAAGCCAATCCCTGCGCGAGCGAATCGGTAATGAATGGACGAAGCGCTGTCAGCTCCGTTGCCCGTGGCGCGCCGTCAACTCCCAGCGCGTCGCGCATCGTATAAAACTGCACCACCACGTCACGTGGCGTCGCGTCGCTCTGCCGACAGGCGACGCCGCTCGCCGCTACGATGATCAGCGCGAGCACACGCGCCACGCGGTACCGTCTGATCATCGGCGTGTCGCTCCAACATAGCCCGGCCCGCGGAGCGCACGTCCCGGTTTTGCTCCGGTGTGTTTGCCGTCGCGCCAGACCGCCGTGCCGTTCACGAACACATCGCGCACGCCGCGTGACAGCTGATGCGGCTTGGCGAATGTCGCTTGGTCGATGATCGTCGCTGGATCGAAGATGACGAGGTCGGCAAACATGCCCTCCTTCACCATGCCACGATCGCGCAGGCCGAGCATCTGCGCCGTCGACCACGTCATCTTTCGCACCGCCTCCTCGATCGTGAATAGCGAGTCCTCTCGCGCGTACTTGCCAAGCACGCGCGCAAACGACCCGTAGGAGCGCGGATGAACGAGCGCGGTGGTGGTGTCTGGGTCATGACCGCCGGCATCGCTGCCGATCACCACCCAAGGCCGACTCAGCATACGCGACACATTTTCATCGGACATGCCAAAGGTGATCTTCGACAAACGATTGTTTTCCGTGATCGTGAGCCGGATGATCGCGTCGGCCCACGACAGGTTGAGCGACTTGGCGATCGCATCGAGTCGCAGCCCTTCAAATCGCAGCCAATCCGGTGACGTGAAGCCGGAGATCTGATAGGCGTCTGGTGGGTTCTGCTGACAGTACATCGGCGCCGTTGGCGACGGATCTGTCATCTCCGCACGAATGCGCGCGAGCAGCGCCGCGTCCTGCAATCGCTCCAGCAACTTTCCGTCCGCGTGCACCCACCCGGGAATGCACGAGGCGAGATTGTTGCCCGACGCCGGATAGGGATACATCGTCGCCTTGACGTCCTGTCCGGACGCACGCGCGGAGTCGATCTTGGCAATGGCCGGCAGCGCGAGTGGCCAGTTGGTGCGCCCCGACGCTTTGAAGTGATAGACCACGACCGGCACACCGCCGTCCTTGCCAATCCGAATCGCCTCGTCGAGCGCGGTCAACAGTCCGTTTTCTTCGGACCGCATATGGGTGATGTAGGTCCCATGATATGGAGCCATCGCGCGGGCATTCTCGATGAGCTCTTGCGTCCCCGCGTATGACCCCGGCGGATAGACCAGCGCGCTGGAAATGCCAAACGCGCCGTCGCGCATCGCCTGGCGTACGATCGCGCGCATCGTGTCCTGCTCCGCCGCCGAAGGATCGCCTTCGCGCCGTCCCATCGCGTACCCGCGAACCGTGCTCGCCCCAAGGTAGCTGCCGACGTTGACGGCGTTCCCGTGGGCCTGAATCGAATCGAGCCAGCTCCCGAAGCCATGCGCGCCGCGAAACTGGGGGAGGCGTGCGAGCGTGAGCGCGTCGTCTGGATCGCCACTCATGAACAGTGAATCGACGCGTGCGTTGGATGGGGCGGGCGTCGTGGATTCACCAAGGATCTCGGACGTCACGCCCTGTGACACCTTGCCGATGACGCGCCCGTCGGCGAACAGGACTTGATTCCAGCTGTGTGACTGGATGTCGATGAAACCTGGGGCAAGCACGAGTCCGCTCGCGTCGACGCGCGTCGTTGCCGGCGCCGAGTCGAGTGCCCCCGCCGCGGCGATCGCAACGATACGGTCACCCCGCACGGCGACATCGCCGAGAAACCAGGGATTGCCCGTCCCGTCGACGATCTTCGCATGACTGATCACCAGGTCAAACGACGCCCGGTCGGTGGACTGACGATCGGGGCGCTCAGCCGGGGCCGCGCACGACACGCCAGCGAGCACAACCGCGAGCCCTGCTGCGCCACGCGTGATAACCGCTATGTTCATGGATATCGAGGTGAGTTGTTGTCGATCAACGTTCCGCCTTGTGCGGCCACTCCACAAGGAGATCTACGATGCCCCAGCGCAACCGAACGATGATGCGATCCGCGTGGCTTGTCGCATCGCTGCTTGCCGCGTCGTCACCGCTCTCGGCGCAGCGTCCCGCACCCGTCGGGGCGCAAGTGTCGCCTGCAGCCGTCGGGAGTCCCGCGCCGACGCCGACGCCCGTCGGAGGGCTGCGAACGACGCCGCTCAACGGCCGCGCGACCCAGGCCCTGCAGAAGGACGGCGTGCGAAAGCGCTTGATATCCGGCTCGCAAAACGGGACACTGCTTTTGACGGTTCCGGATGCACCCCTGGTGTACGGCGTCGTGCCGGAGCACATCGTTTCGACGCACCTGCCAGCACCCGAGGCCTCGTGGTTTCCCACCGCCGATCCGCCGAGCGTTCGACCGGATACGTCGGTGTCGAGAGTGGACGCGTGGCGCGACGTGATCGTGAACGACATGGTGTGCAACGGTGTGGCTGTGTGTCTGCGTCGCGAGCAGCGCATTCGTGCGCGTTGGATGCCGATGTGCGGGTGTTACGCGTTTGTCGACGGCTGGAATCGCATCTGGCGCGTGGAATAGCGCACGCATTCACGCGGCACGTGATGGCTGTTCGCAGCACCTAGACGGCAGCGCGGGGCACACGCGTTTTGGCCAGCACGGACAGCAGCATCCACACACTCAACACCGCCTGAAAACCGACCGTCGCCACACCCAGCAGCCAGAGATGGCGAAGCTGCAAACCTGGGCGTGTGGAGAGCCAGAGCGCGGGCACCGCATAGGTGAGCAGACGGGTGGCACTGCTCACCAGCGCCGGGATGGTATTGCCAAGCGCCTGAAACATCCCGCTGCAGGTGAAGATCAGACCCGTGGCGACAAAATTCCACGAGACGACTTGCAGGAATTCTGCGCCAATCGTCACGACGGCCGCTTCGTTGGTGAATGCGCGAATGGGCAGTGCCGGTGCGATCTGGCACACCAGCGTGAGCACCGCCATGGGCACACAGCCGAGGATCGCCGCCCACTTGAAGGTGTCACGCACGCGATCCATTCGTCCGGCGCCCACGTTCTGCCCGGCCAATGGTGCCGCCGAAAATGACACGGCCATCGCCGGCATGAAGATGGCCTGCATGACGCGCGAGCCAATTCCGTATCCCGCTTGCGCCGCCGAGCCAAAATCGCGAATCACGTAGTACGCGATGGCGGTGTAGGTGAACATCAGCGCGAATTCGCCACCCGGCGGCAGTCCAATGGCCATGATGCGCCGTGCCGTGGACTTGTGAAACGTGAGGAGTGCCTTGGAGAAGCCGACGTAGTGTTCGAGTCTGGCGAAGTACAAGGCAATGATGACGACGCCCGCAAGAATGGCGATGGAACTTGCGAGGCCGGCACCGGCGGTCCCCAGTGGGTGCCCGGTTCCCCAGCCGGCGATCAGCACCGGCGCCAACACGATGTTCATCACGACGGTGACGATCTGCACCAACATCGTGGGCTTGACGATGCCGGTACCGCGGAGCGCGGACCCCATGGAGACCAGCGCGAATTGCAGCGCGAGGCCTGGTATGTAGGCGCGCAGGTACGCGGTGCCCTCCCGGATCGTCGCCGGATCGGCACCCACGGCCCGCATGTAGACTGGCGCCAGCAGCATCCCGCCCACCAGCACGACCACACCGCAGACGGCCGCCATCAGCGTGCTCTGATTGAAGATCAGGTTCGCGTCTGCCTGATCTTTGCGTCCAACGGCCTGCGCGATCAACGCCATGGTCCCGACACCCAACACCTGGGTGAGCGCCATGACAATGAACTGCACGTTACCCGCCGAACTCACTCCCGCCACCGCCGCATCGCCGAGGCGCGCGACAAAATACAGATCCACCAGATAGTACATTGTCTGGAAGATCATGCCGGCCGCCATCGGGAGTGCGAGTCGCACGATGTGTCCGGGAATCGAGCCGGACGTCAGATCCTTCACGGGTCATTCGGTGTTGGGGACGAGGAACAATCGAAGCCCGCAGGCGCCCGCACAAGCCACTCGGCAACGCCGCCGTGCTGCGCCGATGTGGACCGCTGCGGTTGCCTGTCTCCGGTGTAGGACGCACACTATCATCGGTACGCGGCCCGTCGTCGACTTGACGGGCCAGCGGCTTCCCCTGCAGGTCTTCCCGCCTCCATCGCTCCCGCCCATGACTTGGCACCCTTTGATGCGACGCCTCCCGGTCCGGCTGCTCCTGACGGGTCTCACCACCGCTGCTTTGTCCGCTCCGCAAGGTGCGCAGGCACAATCCGCCGCGTCGACGCCGGTCAATGACGCACCCAATCCCTATCGCACGGTCGTGGGGTGGGCCAAGCTCGGTGAGGGGCGCACGTGGGGCTCCACGAGTGCGGTGGATATCGACAAAGACGGCAAGAGCATCTGGGTCGCGGAACGGTGCGGCGCCAACAGCTGCGCGACGTCCGATCTGCCGTCGATCTACAAGTTTGACGCGGCAGGCAATGTGGTGAAGTCGTTCGGTGCGGGACTTATCCTGTCCCCCCACGGCATTCACGTCGATCGTGATGGAAACGTCTGGGTTACCGACTGCGCGTGCACGGGCGGTGGCGGTGCGGCAGCCGGCGCGCCGGCGCCAACTCGCGGACACCAGATCTTCAAGTTCAGCCCCGACGGGAAGCTGTTGATGACGCTTGGCGCGGCCGGCGGCGGAAAGGATGCGAACTATTTCTGGATGCCCAACGACATCGCCACGGCGCCCAACGGTGACATTTTCGTTGCCGAGGGCCACACGTCGCGCGCGGGCGCCAATGCGCGCCTGTTCAAGTTCGACAAATCAGGAAAGTTGCTGAAGATCTGGGGCACATTCGGCAAAGGTCCGTCAGACCTCGATCAACCGCACGCACTCGCCTTTGATTCGCGCGGCCGGTTGTTTGTCGGCGATCGCGGAAACGATCGCATCCTGATCATGGATCAGGATTTCAAGATTCTCGACACGTGGTATCAGTTCAGCCGGCCCAGCGGCATCTTCATCGACAGAACGACATGATGTACGTTGCCGACTCCGAGTCGGGCTCGGTGAATCCGCCGCACATCGCGTGGAAGCGAGGTATTCGCATTGGCAG
>JAGNMU010000130.1 GCA_017991005.1 Gemmatimonadaceae bacterium
TCACGTCCACTCGGTGGTCCGGGCGACCCGTCGTTTCCCAGCTCGATCGTGACGGTGGTCATCACCGTTACCCGTCCGTGAGAGTAGGGCGCATCGTGACCCGCGCGTTGCTGACGACCGGCGTGATCACCACCCTTGGTGCACCGCTGCGTGCACCGCTGCGTGCACAGGAACGGTTGGTCGGTCAGCAAACCATTGGCGGCGGCGTGTCTTTCGAAGGCATTCGCTTCGGCGGCGACGGGCTGCGCCAGTTCGGCTTTGCGTCACTCGACAGCGCGCGTGTGCGTTCGGTGCGTCAGTTGTCGATGCCGGCCACCACGGCGTGGGCACTTGGCCCCTCGTGGCGCGTCGATCTCACCGCGCTGTATGCATCGGCGACGGTCACGTATCGCGATGCGAAACAGGGCTCGGCCGATCGCACCGCGACACTCTCCGGCGTGAGTGACGTGCGCGTGCGTGCGACCGGTACTCTGATCAACGATTTGCTGGTGATGACCGCTGGCGTGAACCTGCCGAGCGGGCAGACCTCGCTCTCCGGCAACGAATTTGCGGTGCTGCGCATCATGGCGGCGCCGGCGCTTGGTCTCGGCAGTACGCCTGTTGGTGCTGGCGCGAGCGGGACGCTCGGGCTGGTGGCGGCGCGACGCGTGGGGCCGTGGGCCGTGGCGGTGGGCGGCTCGTACGAATATCGTGGCAAATATCAGCCGGTCGCCGCGTTGGTGGCCGGATCGGCCTCGGCGGATTTTCGACCGGGTGGCGTCATGCGTGCGTCGCTGACCGGAGATCGCACCGTTGGCCCCCATCGACTGAGTCTGGCCTTCACGGCCGACGTCTTTGCGGAGGACGAACTGCGTTCGCCTGTCAGCGGTGGCACCACCACGAGCGCGAGTACGCTGGTGCGACTCGGGCCGGTCGTGAGTGGTGACGTACAAATGCAGTTTGCCGCCAACGGATTCCGTCAGCTGCTCGGATACGCGTCGCTGCGAATGCGCGCACCGTATTCGCGCAACGGTGAGACCGTGAAGAAATCGAGCGGGCAGTATGCCGATGCCGGGATGCGTGCCGCGATCGGTTTGGGTCCGCAGCGTGATCTGGTGCTCGCCGCCGATGGTCGACTACACACTGGTCTCGGCGTCGATGAAGGACTGCCCACGTCCGGCGTGGCCAGTGGCAGTGTTTCGGTAGGACTGGAAGTACGTCGGGGACTTTTTTCGGTGCAGCCTTACGTGCGCGGACAAGCCGGGTCACTTCGGCAGCGCAATACCGGGCCCACCGTCCCGTCGCAATCATTCACCGGATACGCCAGCGGTGTTGTGGCGGTCATCCGGTTCTAGGCCACGCATCGCGCATGCGTCTCCTGGTTTCACTCGAGCCTTCTATGATTCGATTCCGTAGAGCGTCACTGACCCTCGCCGCCCTGGTGGCGCTGGGCGGATGTTCTGATATCGCCAACATGATTTCGCCGGCCGGCACCGCCGATGCGCGACCCGCGCGCGTCGCGTTTACGGCAAGCGTCGCGGCGGCGACCGTGCAGCGGGCCGATGTGGTCACGCTCAAGGTGACGTCACTCTACGTGCAAGCCGGTGGCGTGCGAGTCCCCATTGGCTCGCAGGTCATCACACTCGGTGCGGCGGTCACACAGGATGTGCCGGTCCCGGTCGATCTGGTGTCGTGTCTCGCCGATCCCGCCCGTGACGGGGCATCGGTTGATGCCGGATGTTCCGTGGTGCTGCAGCTTGCGTTGGTCGTGAATGGTGTAACGGTGGACAACCAGACAGTGGGGCCGCTGCGGTTGGCGGCCGGGGCGACGACGGCCGTGACACAGCCCGTCGAGCTCTTCGAACTGGCGTCCATCGACGTGACGCCGTCTGCGGGAGTGAGTGTCACGATGGGATCGACCACCGCGCTGGCCGCAGTGGTGAAGGACAGCAAGGGACGCGCGGTCACCAATCGCCCCGTGACGTGGAGCAGCAACGCACCCACCGTCGCGACGATCGATGCCAACGGTGTGGTCACCGCGATCGGCGTCGGACAGGCGCTGATGTCGGCGTCCGCGGGCGGACTGTCGGCGGATGTGCTGGTCAACGTGCTTCGTGCGCCCGTTTCACTGGTCGTGGGGCCGCTCACGGGTAGCGGGTCGGGCACCGTGCAATCGCTGCCTGCTGGCATCAATTGCCGAGTCACCGCGGCATCGGCCACGGGGGCATGCGCCTTCAATTTTCCGGCCGACGCACAGGTGGTTCTGACGTCCACCCCCGACGCTGGACAGCTCTTCGGGGCCTGGGGCGGCGCGTGTCTGGGCAGCGCCGTCGGTACCACCTGCAGTCTTACCATGTCGCAGGCGCGCACGACGTCGGCACAGTTCATCGCGCAGCGGCGGCTCACCCTTAACGCATCAACAACCGACGGTCGTGGTCGCATCACCGGACCCTTCGGCCTCGACTGCCGAATCGACGGAACCACCACCAGCGGAAGCTGCGTGGCCGATGTGGCTGATGGCACGTCACTCACGCTCACGAGCATCGCGGACAGCGCGACGGCTCAGCAGGTCGCGCAGTCGTTTGGTCAGTGGGGCGGCGCGTGCGCAACAGCGAGCGGCAGTGTGTGCACGGTGGTCGTCACCGCCAATACGACGGTCAACGCCGGCTTTCTGGGCGGACGCCCGTTGACTGTGTCGGTGACTGGCGCCGGCGGCGGCACCGTCACGGCGACCAACGGCGTGGCGTGCACTGCGTCCAATGGGGCGGGAACGGGCACCTGCGCGGCGAGCGCAATGTTTGGATCGACCGTCACACTGACCGCGCAGGCCAACGCACAGTCCACGTTTGCCGGATGGAGCGGTGCATGCGCGGGCCAATCGACCGCGTGTACGGTGGTCATGTCACAGGCGCAGACGGTGACCGCTTCGTTCGCGCGTCGGCAGGTTCAGTTGACCGTCATCATCAGCGGCACCGGTGACGCGGCGCTTGCCGTGAACGGCGTTCCACTCTGCGCACGGAATTCGTTGCAAACGGGCACCGCCACCTGCGTGACCAATCTCGACGTGGGCGCCACGGCGTCGATCACCTCGACGATGTCGGGGCAAACCGATTTTCTTGGTTACGCCGGCGACTGTATCGGCACCGGCGCTTGCGCGGTGATGATGACGGCTCCGCGCACCGTGACCGCGCACTTCGCCGGCAAGGTCCCCGTCACGCTGACCATCGATGCGTTGGCCTTGGGGTCTGGTGTCGTTCGCAGCACCGAAGCGAGCCCGCTGATCGACTGCCCGATCACGGCTGGTGTGGCCTCGGGTCCCAAGTGCTCTGTGAGTGTTGCACCCGGCACCAGCATCACGTTGCGCGCCATCGGCAACACCGGCAACGCACTGACATACTGGGGCGACGGTTGCGCCAATCGCACCACGTACGAGTGCACGGTGGTCGTCAATTCGGCGGTCCGCGCGTCGGCCGGGTTCACGCCGGCGATCGACGTCGACATGCGACTTGCCGGATCGGGGCAGGGCAGCATCACGTTCCAACCGGCTGCCGCGCCCAGTCAGCAGCCGTGTGTGATGTCGGGACTTGGCGCGGCGACCAACTGTCGCTTCTCGCTCCCGATCGGATCAACCGGTGTCTTCCGCGGATTGGCCGCCACCGGGACTTACGTGGGCATCACGGGGCCGTGCGTGGAAAGCGTGGGGTCGACGCCGGTGCCAGTCTGCACATACCGCGGCATCGGGTTCGTCCGGGTCTTCAACGCCAGCTTCACGTTCCCGTGATCTCAGGCGTCATGGTCCGTCAGCCAGGTGCACGCGACTCCGTGTGACCCGGTCGGCCGATAGCGCGGCGGCCCATCGGCCTGACGCGACCGGACAAACAAAGGGCGGTGCATCTCTGAGATGCACCGCCCTTTTGTCCAAACGCTGGAGCGTTACTTCTCGATCGACGCCAGACGCGTCTTGGCGCGGTCAAAGTCGGGATTGAGCGCGATCGCCTGCTTGTACAACGACACCGCCTCGCTCTTGCTCTTGCGGTCTTCGGCCTCAAGCGCCTGGCTCATGGCCATCAGCGCCTTGAACTGATTGGGGCTCTTGGAGGCCGGAGTGGTCACACTGGCCGTCTTGAGCGCCGGCAACTTGAGACCGGCGTTCACCTTGGATCCCAGCTGAATGACGAGGGCCAGCAGATTGTCCGCGTTGCCGCTCACCGATTCGGTATAGTCGATCTGCGACGTTTCCGTGTTCACCGCGCGGACGTCGATGCGCATGTTGCGCTTCTGATCGATGATGAATGATCCGAGGAGCATGTGACGCGCCCCCAAGGTCTTTCCGAGCTTGACGGCGGTCTCCTTGTCGACCCGATCGCTGTTCTGCAGATTCTGCTCTTCGATGACCGACTGCAGTCGGTCGCGCTCGACCACCCGCACCGCGTTGTTCTGGGCCAGTTCGGTGATCAGCATCTCCGCCATGCCCTTGCTGAGCGGTGCGTAGGACGCGTTGTCAACGAGTGCGGAGTTGGTGAAGTACAGCACCGCCAGCGTGGGACGCTGCGCAGCGTTTTGTGCGGCAACGGGAATGGCCGAAACAGCGAACGCCGATGCCGCCAGCAGTACAGACCGCGTTCTGGTCGACCAACGGCGGGCATTCATGATCACGGACATGCGAGCACCTCATGGGTGGGAAATGTGTGAAGCTGGTATAACGTCGTGCCCTTTGCCGTACGTCGTCAATAGCTGAGCCCAATTCGGCGCTGCGCTTGACGCTTTTCCATCACTGGCTGACCCCGCCTCATGTCCAAGACGTGCACCACCTGCAACACGACTTACCCCGACGAGATGGTCTTCTGTCCGAGCGACGGGACCTCGTTGCGCCTGGACGACGCGCAAGGCGACCTCATCGGTATGGTGATCGCCGAGCGGTACAAGGTGAACAAGCTGCTGGGGGAGGGCGGGATGGGCAAAGTGTATCAGGCCCAGCACGTCCGGCTGCCGCAGCAGGCGGCCATCAAGGTGCTGCATCAGGACATGGTGAAGGATGCCGGCGCGGTGGCGCGATTCAATCGTGAAGCGGCCAATGCGGCGCGTATTGAGCACGATCGCGTGGCCCGCGTCTTCGATTTCGGCGAGACGAGTGACGGACTCGTCTATATCGCGATGGAGTTCGTTCCGGGGATCACGCTGCGCGGTCTGTTGGACGAAGAGCGTCGCCTGACGCCGGTGCGCGCGGCCAATCTTGTCTATCAGGTGGCTGAAGGACTCGATGCCGCTCATCGGCTCAACATCGTCCATCGTGACCTCAAGCCCGACAATATCCTCGTCATCACCGACGAGGTGGGTGTTGACCGTTGCAAGGTGGTGGACTTTGGCATCGCCAAGGTCACCAATGGCTCGGAGACGCAACTGACGCAGGTGGGCATGCTGGTGGGCACGCCCGACTACATGAGCCCCGAGCAGGTGCTTGGCGAGCAATTGGACGGCCGCAGCGATCTGTATGCGCTCGCGTTGGTGGCGTTCGAAATGTTCACCGGTGATCTGCCGTTTGAAGGGAGCACGCCGGAACGGAAACTCACCGCGCGCCTGATCCAGGATCCGCGAACGCTGGCCGATGTGGCGCCGGATGTGGCGTGGCCGCCCGCCTTGTTGGCGGCGTTCGATCACGCGCTGGTGCGTGAACCGGAAAACCGGACCGCGTCGGCCATGGAGTTTGCCGACGCGTTAGTCAACGCCGTGGAGGCGTGGACGGGCATGTCGGTGCTGCGCGCACGGACGCCGATGTCCACGCCGGCGATTTTGTCAGCGGCAGGTGAGAGCACCAACGCGATGGCGCGGCCAACGCCGGTATCAACCGCCGCGGTCTCGTCGCGCAAGAGTGCGCCGACTCCTCCGCCGTCGTCGCCCCGATCGCCAACGCCCGGCGCGTCGACCTCGGCGTCGAAGGTGGCGATCCCGGAACCGGCGCCGAAGAAGTCGCCGGTGGCGGCCATCGCGGCCGCGGTCGTCGTGATCGCGGCGGTCGGTGGGTACTTCGCATTTTCGCGCGGCTCGGCGGATGCGGGCGTCACACCCGCGGCGGCGACGAGCGATGTCGCGGGTGGCGCGCCCACAACGCCAGCCGGCGCGCCAAGTGCTGTGGGCAACGGTACCCAGGCGCCGGCGCCGAACGCTGCGTCGGGCGGACAACCGGCGGGTACGTCACTTCAGTCCGCGACGACTGGAGCCGGAACCTCGGGTGCTGGAAGCACTGGATCGCCGACGACGAATCCCGGTGCGGCGGGCAGTGCAGTCCCGAATTCGCCAGCTTCCACGAGCAACGCGGCGAATGCGGCAGACGCGGCAGTTGCACAGAAGGAGCTCAGTGCGATTCGCGCCGGCCTGGAGAGCATTCCCGATGGTCAGGAAACCGTGGTCGGCGCGCGTGCGGTGCGTTCGCTGATTTTGCTGATGCCGCGACTTGGAAACGCGACCGACAGCACGTGGGCCCTGAACGCGCTTGCGATGGCGTACCTCGCTGTGGAAGAGCCCGCGAAGGCCTGTCAGCCGCTTCGCGACGCCGCGCGCATCGCGACGAGTGCGAGGCAGAAGGAGGCGGTCGAGCTGCTGCGCAACAACCTCACCTGCGCGCCGTAGCCACCCTCCGAAGCTCGCCCAGAAACCACACCCAGCCAAACGGGAAATCGCTGATGTCCGCCGTGCGCGTGAATCCCGCGTGCAGGAACGTCAGCTGCGTCTGCGCACCAACACTCTCGAGTACAAAACTGATGGTCTGCCCGGTGACGGATGCGTCACCGCGCCAGTCGGGCCAGTCGAGTGTGAGGCGTTCGTTCTGTACGAATTCGAGAATCTGCGTCGGACCGCCTACCACATCGCGGCCGTCGATCTGGTATTTCCACCCCACGCTGTAGCGACCGCCGACGCGCGGCTCGATCTCGGCGACGGTGGTGCCAAACCATTGATTCACGAGTTCGGGTGTGATCAGCGTGGCAAACACGACGTCGCGCGGTGCGTCGATGAGCAGCACCTGTCGTACCACTGGCGACGGGTCGGAAAAATCGGGAAGCACAATGCCGGCGCCGCCCGCCAACTGTTGCATCAGGTTGCCCGTGACAAAGCGCCAGTGGTCGTCGATCAACTCGCGCTCGTGCGGAAACGGCAACTCGCCGATCACCGCGTGATGCACCTGGAGGTGACACGACGTCTCGGCGGGTTCGATCGTGAGCAGCACCGTGGTGTCCACGCCACCGATCGTCCACGTGAAGCCGAGCTGGCGCCCCGGTTCCCAGTGCGTGAGGCGCTGCGTGGCCATCGCCGCTGACGGCGTGTCGAGCGAGTGTTTGCCCCAGAAGCGAAACGGTTCGCCCACTGCGCCGCCGACATCGACGTGCTCAGCAAACCACTGCCGCAACTGCGTCGGTTCAGTCAAGGCACGAAAGGCCGCGTCGGCAGACGCCGCCAACTTCCAGCGGTGTTCAAAGGTCCAAGCCATGGAGGAAAGCCTACGGGTGGCGAGTGGTGTGTGATTCCGCAACGCGCTTGAGCGCCTGCAGACGGGCGGCCCAGAACACTTTGTAGCTGTCCAGCCAGCGATCCACGTCGCGCAGCGGTGCGGGATCAAGCGTGTAGAAGCGTGACTGCGCTTCGCGCCGTTCGCGTACCAGCCCTGCTTCGCGCAGCACACGGATATGCCGCGAGATGGCCGGGCGACTTACCGGAAAGAGATCGGCGATTTCGCCTGCCGACCGTTCCGTCTGCCGAATGGCATCCAGAATCGCTCGGCGCGTGGGGTCGGCGATGGCGCTGAACACCGCGGGATCGTGCGTAACCATACGGTTACATAAATACGCATCGCGATGGAACGCAAGTGGTGGGACAACTGCTTTCGCGCGTTCCGTGTGAGATCGGTAGCATTACACATGACTTCTCTCCTGACTTCACGACGCGACTTTCTGCGGGTGTCCGGCGGGTGCCTGGCCCACGTGATGCTGATGTCCGCCTGCGCGAGTCGATCCACGCGGCAACGATGGACGGCGCCGGCCAATCCGACCGTGACGACCACGCCGTTCGCGCGATTGGATCTCATCGCGCCAGACACATGGGCCGTGATCTCGACGCCGCTGGGCGGTGATCGCACCACGTACGCCAACGGCGGCATCATCGCGGGGCGCAACGGCGTGATTGCCGTGGAGGGCTTCTATCGCCCCGCCGGTGCCACCTGGCTGGCGGAACGTGCTCGTGAGCTCACTGGCAAATGGCCCACCCACGTGGTGCTCACGCATTATCACGTTGACCACGCCTCGGGAGTGAACGGCTATCGCGCGCCCGGTGGACAGACACCCGCGCTCCGCGCCACCACGGCTACGCGCGATCTCGCCATCGGTGGCGGACCCGTCGCACCGCCCAAGGATGACGCGCTGGTGCGCGCGTTCGCCGACGTCGTGATCGTCAATGCCGCCGCGCACTCACGCATCGACCTCGGCAATCGCCAGGTGGAACTGGTGCCGCTCACGGGTCACACAAAAAGCGATGTGGCCATCGTCGACGAAAACGCCGCCGTGACGTTTGCCGGCGATCTGTTGTGGAACGGCATGTTCCCCAACTACGTGGACGCCACGCCGACCGCACTTCGCGCGTCGATGCAGCAGCTCGCCAATCGGACGGCGCACACGTTCGTCGGCGGGCACGGAGCGGTCGCGAACGCCTCGGCCGTAAGCCGCTATCTCGGCCTGCTCGATGATATCGAGCGCGCGGCGCGCACGGGGCTCACGGCCGGACGCACGCCAGCCGAGATCGCCGCCGCCTACGCGGTGCCAGCCTCGCTCGGCGAGTGGATGGCGAGTAAGGCTGGCGTCGAGCGGGCGATGACGGCGTGGGCGCGCGCACTTGGATAGTGTAGCGTGGGAGGGGGGGACGGCATTGGACAGGTAGATCGTTGTGGGCGGCACTGTGTTGGCGAAGGACACTGGGAGGGAGGGACAGCACCAGGAATCAGGAAGCAGGATGGCCACTCCTGCACCCTGACTCCTGGATCGGTTCCTCCTTCCCTGTGTCCTTCACCAGGCCCCGCAGCACCACGCAGTCCCTCATACCCGCATGCTCTCAGCCCTCCTCCTCCTCACCACCCTCCCCCAGCCCTCCGCGCGCGCCGACACCGTCCGCGCGACTGTCACCGCGAGGATCGCCGAAGACAGCCCGACGCCGTTTCTGTTTGGAACCGTGACAGGCCTCGCGATTGACGCCGCCGGTCGCGTGTACGTGAGCGACGGCGGCGAGACGCGCGTGGCGGTCTTCACGAGCGCCGGTGCTCCTGTCACAACGATCGGCCGCAAAGGGCGGGGACCGGGCGAGTTTGAGTACCCCACGGGCCCGGTGGTGGGGAATGACAATGCCCTCTATGTGCGCAACATGAGCGCGGTGTCACGGTTTGTTGTCGATGCGAAGAGCGGTGCGTTAGCCAAGTTCGATCGCACGTTCGAGGGACCGATGTATGCCCCATGGATGTCGAAGCTGGCCACCGTCATCGACCGGGAGAATCGCCTGCACTTTCCACTCGAGTGGGGCGACCGGGAGATGCGGCTGCAGCACAACGCGTACAAACGGTTCGCGCTTGATGGGCGCGCGCTCGACTCTCTGCCCGTCCCGATGCAGCCGACGGCGCGCAGTTCGTCGGCGTCCGTCCAGATCAGTGCGGGTTCGGGGCGCATGCTCAAAGGGCTCAACGTGGTCCCGTTTCACCCGATCCCGGTTTTCACCGTGTCGGCGGCCGGCACCATTCTGACCTCACCGGCCGATCGGTATCTCATTCAGGACGTGGACGCGCGCGGTCGCACGATTCGCACAATCGAGCGGACGGTCGCTTCGCTGGCGATTCCGCCAGCCGAACGGGCCGACAGCGCGCGTGCACTCGCCCGCCGCATCGATTCGCTGCGCGTACCGATCGCCCAGGTGCAGGGAATGAGCGAGGAGGTCAAATCGCGTACGTTGCCGACGACGTATCCAGTCTTTCG
>JAGNMU010000131.1:0-4064 GCA_017991005.1 Gemmatimonadaceae bacterium
CCGATTGTTTCGCGAATCCCGCCAGCCAGGTGCCATAGTCGGCCGCGGTCGCATCGGGGCCGGGCAGATTCACTTTGGAGCCCGGCCCTTCGCCGCTGCCGTGCCCCAGTAGTAGCACCAGAAGCACATCACCCGGCTGCACGCGAGTGCTGAGCGTGGTAAAGGCGTTGGCCACCGCCTCGCGCGTGGAACGTCCACGTGACAACGCCGACGGCAGCGAATCTTCGGTCAGCACGATCAGGCTGGAATCGTTCACACTCCATTTGACGCGGGCCGCGCCCTTCACAGTGGCCGCGATCTGCTCGAACGAACGCTTGAATGCGGGATCGCCAGACAATCCCGACACCACGAGGACGTGCGTGCGCTGCGCGTCCACGCGTGCGGACACACTGAGCAGGGCGATGGCTGCCAGCAGCCCATGGCGCCAACGCATCACGACAACCCCCGCCAGCGGCGATAGCCCCACTCCGCGCCCAGCAACAGCGCCAGCACGAGAAAGACCGCGGGCATATCCCAGAGATCCTTCGCCTCGCGGACCGTGACGCCGCTTTCGGTGAACATCGCATCGTCCGCCAGGCGCGATACGTCGTCGAGCGTGTAGTAGCGCCCGCCCGTTTCCTGCGCGATGCGCCGAAGCACAGCGGGACGCTGTTCCGCTTGCGCCACGTCAGCGCCACGATCGTCGACCAGTAGCGTCGTCGTGGCCGTGCGCGTGCTGTCGCGGCCGCCCTCGGCACCGCGCACCGAGGTGGCCGCAATGCTGTACCGACCCGAATCAGGCGCCGTGAACTTGCCCATGTACGAACCGTCTTCGCGCAGCGACCACTCGAGCGGAACGGTGATGGTGGAGCCCGACGGCGTCGTCACCACGGCCGTCACCGTCGCGTCGTTCTGGTCGGCGAAGTAGGTGTCCGCGACGTGGGCCCGCAGTGTGACCGGTTCACCGGGCGCGACGTGCGCGGGTGACGCCATGATTTCAAAGGGATCCGGGGCATCATCCACCAGCCAGCGCACCATCTGTCGCCAGAACGTCTGATGGGTAAGGTCATCCACCGGCATGCTCGCATCCATGCGCCACAGCCACGAGTCCTGCACGCCCAGCACGGCGCTCATGCCACGCCCGTAACGCTGCCATGCCAGCACCGGCACGTCGGCGCGGCCACCTTCGATCTGTCCAGCCAGCAACACCGTCGCGCCGGCGCGCAACGCACCGATCTTGTTGACACTCGTCAACGGCGGCAGTGAGTCCCACCGCGCGCGCGAACTTGCAAGCGACCCGCGCAGTTGCAGCGCGGCATGCGATTCGCCCGCGCGTGTCGGGCGAATTTTCATCGTGGTTGCCGGACCTTCGAGATTCGGCTCGCCGCGCGAGAGCGTGATGGGCAAGACGTCCGCCAGCGGCGTGTCGGCAAACCCGCCTTCAGACAACGACGCGCGTCCACCGAGCACCAGCAGCCCGCCGCCACGCTTGCTCACGAAATCGGCAATCATGCGCAACTGATCGGCCGAAAAGAACGACGCTTCGATGCTGCCCAGAATGATCGCGCGATACGAAAACAATTCGTCGCGCGTGGTGGGAAACCCGCCCAGGAGATCGAGGCTGTCACGAACACCAAGACGCAGGAACTTGCGCTCGGCGCTGCGCATCAATCCGACAACCTGGACGCCGCTGTCCGCCGCCACGGCGCGTCGCAGAAACGCGAACTCGGGACGCGGCTCCCCTTCGAGATACAGCACACGATCCGGGCCCGCACGAACATCGATGCTCGTATGCCATTCGTTGTTTTCGGTCACCGTTTCATTCGCCATCGGCTTGGCGCGCACGGCCAAGCGATGCGTGCCGGCCGGCAGCGGCGGAACGCGCAACCGCACATGCGACAGATCACCACTGGCCGGCGCCTTGATCGTGTCTGCGGTGACTACCCGACCGTCGGCTTCCACTGTGATCACCGCCGGATCACGCCCGATGCCGCGGAGCCGCACATCTGCTTCGACGATGAGGTTGGCGCCCGCCAAGGCGCGGCGCGGTGATTGCACCCGTTCGATAGCCACGTCGCGCGCAAACCGTTCCAGACCGACACCCACCGTGTAGACCGGGATGCGTCGGGCGCGCAGTGCGAGCAGCGCATCGTCAAAGCGCGTGCCGCCATTGTCGGCGCCATCGGACACCAGCACGATGCCCGCCAGTGGCAACCCGTTCAGATCTTCGCGCACGTCGGCCAACGCACGCGGCAGGTCGGAGCGTGTGCCCCGGCCCGTGAGATCCCGCGCACTCGCCAGCGGCGACGCGTCGGCACCAAACCGGAAGCGGCGCATGGCAAAGCGTTCACCGAGCTTCCGCATGAGGCTCGACGTGTCGTCAAAGACACGCTGCGTCAGCGCCAGCCGCGACGTATCGGCGACATCGCGGATGCGCATGCTGCGCGAGTCGTCGAGCAACACCGCGAACACGTTGCGCTGCGGGACGGCGGACGCAATGACCAGACCGGGGCGAAGCAAACAGGCAAGCACGACAAGGACGGCAGCGGTACGCAACACGCCCAGCACCGCACGATCTCGCGGCGGCAGCGTGCGTACACGCGCATAGAGCCAGGTAATGAGCACGACCGCCAGCGCCGCGGCGACCGCCAACAGCAGGACTGGCACGACGGGAGCAATGACGACTTCACCCCGCGCGAAGACCCGCAGCGGGAACTTGAAGAAGAACGTGACGATGGCGTCAACGACCGATGTCACGGGAACGGGGCGGGAGAAAGACACGACCAACGGTGAGCACCACGCCTGCACCTGCTCCTGCACGGCGCGGGACACGCGCCGCCGATTCACTACCGCTGCCAGTATTCAGACATTGGCCCGCGCACCACACCATCGCGTGATCCGGCGAGCGGCCGACCACGGCACGCGAACCGCAGTCTGCAGATGGCGATGTGCAAACTGCGCGCGTCGCCGGCAGACGAGAGTGCACCGTGGAACCGCCATCGTCTACCCCGTGACGCGGAAGATGGCTTGAGCGTTGGGATGCGCCGAGTCAGTGAGGGGACGAAGGGGCGAACGATGGTTCGGTCTTGCGTGATCGTGTGCGGCACCAGTCCGGAACGTGGTGGTCTTAACGTCCCGCCGGGGCCGGCGTCCAATTCACCGAAGCGATCGCCAGCCACGTCCGTTGCAGGCGAACGCGATACACTCGGAGGAAGATTCCATGCGACCGATTTCAACAACGGCTCTGGCCGTTCTCGTGACAGCATTGGCGTCGACGGCGGCCGCGGCACAGACGCCGCCCGCAACGCCCACGCGTCCGAATCGTGCGGCCGCCGCGCCGCGGTCAGCCCCCAATGACAGTCAGCCGGGTATGCGTCGTCAGGGTCCTCGCGGACCCGGGATCGGACCGGCGCAACGCGGCCCTGCCAGTGCGCTGCTCCGCATGCGCGGACAACTCGACCTCACCGACGACCAGGTCAAGAAACTCGAGGCACTGCAAGCCACGCCTCGGGCCCAGCGCAATCAGTCGGACATGCTTCGCGCGCAGGCCGATCTGATGGATGCCACCAAAGGTGACGTCAACATCGAGAAGGCGCGCGCCGCCTTTGATCGGATGGCCCGTATTCGCACGGATGCGCAACTGGCGCAGCTCAAAACGCGCCAGGACGTGCGCGGTGTGCTCACCCAGACACAGCGCGCCAAGTTCGACGCCTTCGCATCGTCCATGCGCCAGCGTCGTGGCGACATCGGCGCGCGTGGGCGCGCGCCTCAGATGCGTGGAAACGCCATACGCGGTAACGACCTGCGTGGAAACGCCCTGCGTGGCAACGCGATGCGCGGCAACGCGATGCGTGGTCGAGGCGGACCCATCGGCGCCGGGCGTCGTGGTCCGGCCGGCCCGGGAATGCGTCGGCCGATGATGGGCCCCGGTCGCGACCCCGCGATGGGTGGACCGGGAGCGGGCGGCGCGGGCATGGGTGGGCAGCGCCTGCGCACGCCAGGTATGGGTGCACCCAACGGGACTGGGAACGGCGGCCCCGGCATGGCACCGATTGCGCCGCGACGGCCGCGGCAAGGTCCGCCGC
>JAGNMU010000131.1:4164-9943 GCA_017991005.1 Gemmatimonadaceae bacterium
GCGGGCGGCGCGGGCATGGGTGGGCAGCGCCTGCGCACGCCAGGTATGGGTGCACCCAACGGGACTGGGAACGGCGGCCCCGGCATGGCACCGATTGCGCCGCGACGGCCGCGGCAAGGTCCGCCGCAAGGTCCGCCGGACGAGCAGATGCCACCAACCCTGCCGCCCGCGTAGCCACTCCGGTCGGCGCTGTCCTGCCAGAAAACATCAATCGGCGCTCGTCGGCCGCGGACAGCAGTCCGCGACAGGCGAGCGCCGATCGCATGCAACGGTGGCCATGCTGTGGTGGCCATGCCGCGGTGGCCAGCCGCGGTGGCGGACTATCGCGCCACCGCCGCCGCCACGATCAGGCGGATCAGGGCATCCACATCGCGGAGGTCGAGTACCTCGCCAGGCGCATGCGAGTAACGCCCCGGCCAGGACAATCCCACGTTGGGCGCGCCGTACGCCGCAATCGCCGAGCCGTCGGTGCTGCCGTGTGTGGTGCCAACCTGCACCGGAATGCGCGCCACATTCGCCAGTCGCAGGATGCGTTCGCGCTCAGAGCGTGGCGTGATCGACCCATCATCGAGGCCGCGCAGCACGGCGCCGCGCCCCAGCGGGGCAAACGCGAACATCGGTGACTCGAGCGGCGTGTCCGACGAGACGAACGTGTCGATGCTGTAGACGCGCACCAGGTTGCGGCCGTGCTCGGCGCCAAACGCGCTCGCGCCGAGGAGACCACCTTCCTCTCGTGTGCTCCACACGAACAGCACCTTGTGCGTCAGCGTGGCCGGATTGATCCGCTGCAGCGCATGAAGCAACGCCGTCGACCCGGTCCGATCATCGCTGCCGCGTGCCGTCAACCGCGCATTGGCCAGCCGCGTGGCGTGTTTGTACGCGGTCACCGCCGATCCCACGCGCACGCCGCGTGTGACCAGTCCGGCGGAATCGGTGCCGAACCACGCCACCAGCGCATTGACCGGACGACTGCGAGCGGAGTCGCGCGGCACGAACACGCCGCGCAGCGACTCCGCCACCTGCCCGCGCGCATCGCGGTCAAAGTGCAGCATCGCGGGCTGACCTTCCCACGCCGTCGTCACGACGCCACCACGTCGGGCCAGTCGCACACGTCCATCGGGCAGAATCCCCTCCACCTCGAACGACACTTCATCCATGTGCGCGAGAAAGGCGACCGAATCACGGTCGGGTCCCGCCGCCACAATCAGATTGCCGGCCGTATCCACCACGGCGCTGGCAGCTGCCCACGCGGGCAGCATCTGACGTATAGACTCACGCACACGCCACTCATGCCCTGGTACACCCGAGAGATCGGCGATGCGGAAAAAGGTGCGCTCGATCGCGCCATACGCGTCGGTGCGCGCTGGTAGCGTCACGATCGTATCGATCACCGGCGCCACGAGCGGCGCCGCGATACCGGCGACGCCAAGCGACTGCATCACGCCGGACACCAGCGCGCGGGCGTCGTCGGCGTGAATCGACTCGACCAGCGATCCCGCGTAGCGCACTTTCGGCGTCAGCACCTCAACCGTGTCCCGCCGAAGCACGCCGGACAGCGCGCGGGCGAGACGGCTTCGGGACGCTCCCAACCGAGAAAGCGGCAGCGCCGTCGTCCGCGTGCCTGACACGTCACGCCCTTCGTCGACCAACAGCAGCCGGTCCACGGCGCCGAGCCGCGCCACCACACCGCCCAGTCCGGCCCAACCGAAGCTGCGTTGTGTCGACAGCACAAAGACGGTTTCGCCAGCGGGCGCCTGTGCCGACGCGTTCGCGAACGCCTCGGCCGCGCTGGCCACGGCAGCACAACCGGCGCGTGCGCCAGCGGCCGGCCCGCTCGCAAATCCTTCATACGTCCAGTGTGGTCGCACCACCACCACGGGATCGAGCAGCGCAACGCCCAAGGCGAGCGCCTGTGCTCGCGACTCCACGCCCAGATCCACCCACAGGCCGTCGACCGTGGCGATCGCCGTGTCACCGCGGTGCTGTCGTGCAAAGTGTCCGTTCGCGATCGCGACCACGCCGGTCACATCACCGCGACTCGTCAGCACATGCACCTGTTGCGCCTCGTGAAACTGATCCCAGAGCGCATGCGAAGGGACGCCGGCGCGATGCAGGCGCACAAACCCGTCGTCGGTGATCTGACTGACCACAAAACCGGGAACGTCCATCGCACACGCCACCACGCGTCGTGGCGTGCCACTGCCGACACGGCGAACCAGGTTGCCAACGACATCGCGTTGCCAGCCGGGTAGTGCGGTCGAGAGTTCGCGCGCCCGTCGCCACTCGCCGCCCGGCGGTGCCTCGACCTGGATCCAGGACGCAAGGCGCGCGGCAACGTCCGCATCGGACTCGCGCAACACACTCTGCGCAACCGCGGCGCGCGGCGCCGCAGGCGCCAGTGCCGCGCCGACCGCCAGGGCCCGCCAATGCGCCCGCCAGTGCGCTCGACAGTGCGCACGCCCAGCACGTGCCAACACCGGATGCAACCGACGCACCAGCAACGCAGCGATTCGCAGCACGCGACACTCCAGAGCGAGAGGCGGGAAGAATGGTCGACGCCGTGCGGCAATGCGATTCCGGGCGCATCACCTCACGGCGTCGGACAACATACGTCCCTCCCGCGCGTGGCACAGCGGGTCGGCACAGCGGGTCGGCACAGCGGAGCCGGCATAGCCGAGCCGGCTGCGCCACGCGCGCAGGCGCTACATCGCTTCGTCGGCGCTGGGGCCGTACAGCCCGGGCACGGACACACCTACCAAACGATAGTAAATCGTGAGCTGCGCCCGATGATGGATCATGTGATTGAGCACCATGCTGCGCAGCACGGCAACGCGTGGCATGGCCATCAGCGTCACCCCGGCGTTCTTCATCGTCCACGTCTCCATCATCTGCGCATCGGTCGCCTCGGCCAGTGCCTGGCGAAAGCCCACCATGCGCGCATCGAACTGCGCCACAAACCCGTCAGCTGTGGTGGGAACCGGCGGAGCCGGTGGCCGCGGATCGGCAAAATCGAGCATGTCCTGACGCAGCGTCACCTCGCCCCACATCGGAAAATCGGTCAGATGGTTGGCCAGTCGTTGCAGCGGCCAGGACTTTTCATGCGGCGTGAAGGCGAGATGATCGGCCGGCACGCGAGCGAGCATCTTGCGCGTCTGCTCGATCTCGTGATCAAGGTCAGCCAGTACGCTCTGGGCAATGGTGGACATGGGCGGCGAAGAGAGAAGGGGAGAAGTGGCGACCGCACGCCAACGACGCACGTCGTCGGGCGTGTCGAGATCGAAACTACCCATCCGAACGAAAACCGAAAGGGTGTCCGCCGAACGCAAGATTTCCCGCGCCCCGCGGTCGCCAGACAGGTGTCGCAAGACACTCCAGTCCGCCACCGGGAAAAGCGCCGGCACGCCCACCACCGACCCGCCGGCGTCGTCCGGATATGCAGACGCGACACGCTGGCCCGCGGAGTGCCACGCGGCGCGCAGGTCCCGGTAGTGGGTCGCCGTCACCTCCGGCATATCACACGCGACGATGATGGCCGCCTCAACGGGTGTGTCGCCGGGTGCCTGCGTCTCGACAAAGTGCGTCAGCCATGTCATGCCAGCACCGATCGAGGTGCCCATCCCGTCAGACCACTGCGGGTTGTGGCAGATGTGTACTGGCAGGTCTGCGACGGCGTCTGCGACGCCGTCGGCGACGGCGCCGGTCACCACCACCACCGGCGAGCATCCCGCCGACAGCAAGTGCATGGCGCTGCGTGACACCAGTGGCTCACCGGCACGGTCCAGAAGCAGTTGCTTCGGCGTTCCCAGGCGACGAGAGGCCCCTGCCGCAAGCACCACTCCCGCCACTCGCCGCGACGCATTCGCCGTGTGTTGCGAGTCCGCGTGCGTGTTCGCCTGCGGGTCGTCTGTCACAAGGGCGTATCCGGCGCGGAGGAGATCGGGGGCGCCGGTTCGGGCGTCGGTGTCCGCGCGTGGATCGGACTCTGGCGCGATCGCAAGGATCCGCCGGGCCGACCGTGCATCACGGCTTCGATTTCCGCGATGGCTGCCAAGGCGATCGACTCGGGCGTTTCGCCGCCGAGATCCAGACCGATCGGCGCGTGCAACACGCGCTCCATGCGAGGCGAGATGACCATGCCATCCGCGCGCAGCGCATCGAGCAACTGCTCCGCGCGACGACGGGAGCCCAGCACACCGATGTAGCCCACCGGACGCGGCAGGAGTGCCGAGAGCCACTCCCGGTCGATCGCAAATTGGTGGGTGAGCAGCGCCACCGCGGTGCGCGCATCACCGGCGATCTGCGCCGCACCGTCTTCTGCGCGCGCCCCAAGGCGGACGCACCCGTCGGGCAAGGGCAGCGACTGCAGCACAAACGGCCGGTGATCCACCACCGTGACGCGCCACCCGAGCGTGGTGGCGATCTGGGCAAACGCGTCGGCGCCACGTCCGGCACCGATCAGTATCAGCGACACCGGCGGCACCAGCGGGTCGATCAGGTATCGCAATGTCGCGCCGTCGTGCTCGACCGATGCGGCGGCAGGATGCGCGGTGGCCAGTGCCTGTTCGACCAACGGTGCGATTGCCAGTCGTGTCGTCACGGCACACGCATCGAGTGGCCGAGTCCCGCCGTGCGCTGATTCTTCGACGACGGTGACGAGTGCGCCGCCGGTGCGCGCTTCGCGAACGGCATGCGCCGCGCCAAGCCACGTCAGATCGGTCAACGGTTCGAGCAGGACGTGCGCCACGCCATCACACATGGCGCCGAATCCCCAGATCGTCTGGAGATCATCACGCAGGTCGTAGGTGAGTCGCAACGGAATGCCGGACGCGCACACGGCAGCGGCATGCAGCGCGATGTCGCCTTCCAGACAACCGCCGCTTACCGCGCCCGCCAGTACTCGGCCGTCCGCGTCAACCAGCAGTCGCGCGCCGGGCTGCCGGTACGACGATCCCTCGACCGCGTGCAGCGTGGCGAGCGCGAGCGACACATGCGGGCGCTCCGCCCTCGCCGCCGACGCGGCACGCCACAGTTCATCGAGTCCGGACATGCGTGGAGTATGGTCGGAGCGCACGGTCGCCGCGACTCTGCGCGGCCATCAGGCATCGGCCATCAGGCAGCGGCCATCATGCAGCGGCCGGTGCGGGACGCCGCGCGCACGGGCGCTCAGTCGATCTCGAGCGCCACCTTGCCGATGGTTTCGTTCTTCTCGAGCAGCGCGTGTGCCTCGGCGATGCCGGACAGCGGGAACGTGGCATCGATGCGCATGGCCAGTCGACCGGCGGCCAGCCAGGGAACGAGTTCGCGCGCGAACATCTGGCTCGTCACGATGCGCTCTTCCAGCGGGCGACTCCGCAAGACCGTGCCCCGAATCGATACGCGTCGCATGAGCAACGCGCCGAGATCGAGCGACGTCTCCCTGCCGGCCAACAAACCAACGACAATAATGCGCCCCTTAGGCGCCATTATAGAAACAGTCTCGCGAACATAGTCCCCACCGACCAGATCGATCGCCACATCGATCCCGCGACCGGCGGTCCATCGGCGTACCGGTTCGGCCAGCCAACCCCGATCGCCCGGCAGGCAGCCGTCCTCGAGACCGACGGCTTTCGCGGCTTCGAGCTTCGCGGCGCCGCGCGCCGTCCCAAACGGGACCGCACCCAGCAAGCGGGCAATCTGCACAGTGGCCAGACCGACGCCGCTCCCCACCGCGTGAATCAAGACCCGATCGCCCGGTCGAACGTCGGCCTGCCGGAGCGCGTCCATAGCGGTGATGCAGGCC
>JAGNMU010000606.1 GCA_017991005.1 Gemmatimonadaceae bacterium
CTGCGCATCACGTGGAGTTACTCGATGCGTCCGGGCGCGTGCTTCGGTCGCAGCCAATCCGGTTTACAGAGCTCGACCACGCACCAACCCGCTCGTTTGTCGCGGCCATTCCGCTGCGCCAGTTTCCGGCCGCGACGCTGGCGTCGATTCGCGTGCGTGGCGCGGATGCTGCGCCCGGAACCGCCATGCTGCGGCGTCCCGTGGGCGCCGCGGCGTTGCGGGCGCCGTCCGCACCGGACACGGCGGCGTCACTCGCCCGCGTGTCGTTCGGCGCGAGCGGCGCGCCGCTCAGTGCGACGACGGGGATCGCGTCGATGGGGAGCGCCCGCCCCACCGGCGGTCGCACACGGTTCCGCGCGGCCTGCGCCGATTCGGACACGCGTGCGATTGTCCTGCAGGACGCGCAGACGTTCGAGGTCATCGCGTCCGCGACGGCCGCCAACCTGACCTTCGACGCCACGATCGCGGGCAGCGTATACATTTCGTGCAGCGACGGTGTGGTTTCCCGCCGCAGCCGTGTGCGCGTGCCCCCTCCCGAGTGAACTCCGGCGTACGCGCCTGCCGTTTCGCACTCCACCACGCCCGATGCTGAATACCCGCGCAGTCAACACCGCTCCGCGCGCCGCTCACGGTGATTGCCGTGACGTGCGACGTGGGCTCGTCCGCGCACGAGCACTGGCCTGTGTCGCGACATTTCTCTCGGTCATCATTCCGGCATTCGCCTGGTCATCGCTCGAAGCGCAGTCGCCGGTGGCGGCCCCGCGGATCACTGAACAACAGTCGAATACGCGACAGCTGATTCAAGCGGTCCACGCCGTGAACGAGCGGGTGGTGTGGGCGGCCGGACATGGCGGCGCGGTGCTGCGCACCCGCGACGGCGGCACCACCTGGGAAGTGCGCCCCACACCGGCGCGCGACTCGATCGAGTTTCGTGATGTGCATGCGCTCAGCGCGGACACCGCGTGGATCATGTCGGCCGGCAACGGTCGCGCGTCGCGCATTTACCGCACCGTCAACGGCGGCGAGTCGTGGACGATGCAATTCATGAATCCGGACTCGTCGGCATTTTACGACTGCATCAGCTTTCTCGATGCACGAACCGGCGTCGCATACAGCGATGCGTCCAACAATCGCACGAATATTCTCCGCACCGAAAATGGCGGAGAGACCTGGGGACTGCTCGCGCCATCGGCCGTGCCGGCGCCGCTCGCTGGCGAAGGGGCCTTTGCCTCGAGTGGACTGTGTGTCGTCTCACCCGATCCTCGCACGGTGTACATCGCCACCGGCTCGCCGGGTGCGCGTTTCTTCAAGAGCGTCAATGCGGGTCGCTCATGGAGCGTGGAGAACACACCGTTCGTGCGTGGAACCGTAGCAGGCCTGACGGGCATGGCGTTCAAAGACGCGCAGCGTGGCATCGTCGTGGGTGCCAACATCGATCGGTTGCGCAATGACACGTCCGAATCGGTCGTGGGCATCACGATGGACGCCGGTCGCACATGGACCATGCGCGCGCGACCGCCGTTGCCGGGCGCGTTGTCGGGCGTGGCGTGGGTGCCTGGCGCGGGCGATGAGGTTGCCGTGGTGGTCGGATTTGGCGGCGCCTTCGTGACACCCGATGCGGGTCGCAGTTGGAGCGTCGTCGGCCCGCAACTCTACACCGGTGTGGCCGCCGTCGGACGCATTGCGTGGATCGCCGGCGGGAACGGCCGCATCGTTCGACTCGACTGGTAGTCGTTTCTCACTTTTTCAGAGCCGCACATGTCCTCAGTTCGTCGATCGCCGCGTCTTCTGCCGCGCCAGCGCGCGGTCCTTGGTGTCGCTGTCGCCGTCGTGGCCGGCACCGCCGTCATGTCCTGCGCGGGTGACAAGGCGCCGGTCAATACGGCATCCACCGCCGACTCGACCTCCGCAGCGGCGATTGCCCCCGCGCTGGCTGCCATCACCGCCGATGGTTTGATGTCGCACACCAAGGCACTGGGCGACGATTCGCTGGAAGGACGTGCGCCGGCCTCGCCGGGCGAAGACAAAGCGGTGGCGTATCTCATTGGCCAGTTCAAAGCGATGGGGCTGACGTCGGGCAACCCGGACGGCTCGTTCGTGCAGAACGTCTCGCTCTTGGGCTTCACGGCGCATCCGGAGGCGTCCTTCACCGTGGGCGGCCGTACGATCCCGCTCACCTTCCCCACCGACTACGTGGCGGTCTCACGCCATGACAAGCCGGTGATCGACGTCAATGCCGAGATGGTGTTTGTCGGCTACGGGGTCGAGGCGCCGGAGTATGGGTGGGACGACTACAAAGGCCTGGATGTGAAAGGCAAAGTGTTGGTGATGCTGGTGAATGATCCGGCCGTTCCTGATCCCGCTGACTCGACCAAACTGGATGCGTCGATGTTCAAGGGAAATGCGATGACCTACTACGGTCGGTGGACGTACAAGTACGAGATCGCGTCGGCCAAGGGCGCCGCCGGCGCCATTCTGATTCACGAGACGGGGCCCGCGGGATACCCGTACGAAGTGGTGAGCGGTAGCTGGGGCCGCGAGAATTTCGATATCGCGCAGCCCGAAGCGACGAATATCCGCACGCAAGTGGAGTCGTGGATCACACAGCCACGCGCGGAAGAGTTGCTCAAAGCCGCAGGACAGGATTTTGCGAAACTCAAGGCCGCTGCGCGTCGCAAGGACTTCAAACCCGTGCCGTTGGG
>JAGNMU010000605.1 GCA_017991005.1 Gemmatimonadaceae bacterium
GCTCACGGCAAACCGCCCACCCGGCTTGAGGACACGGAACGCCTCGCGGAGGACGGTACGTTTATCACCCGACAGATTGATCACGCAGTTGGAGATGATGACATCCACCGACTGATCGGGTAGTGGAATCGCTTCGATATTGCCCTTGAGAAACTCGACGTTCGTGACGTTGGCTTCGGCGGCATTCTGTCGCGCCAGCGCGAGCATGTCATCAGTCATGTCCACGCCGTACGCCTTCCCGGTCGCCCCCACTCGCCGTGCCGAGAGCAGTACGTCGATGCCTCCGCCTGATCCGAGGTCGAGCACCACATCGCCTTCGCGCAACTCGGCCAGCGCCGTGGGATTGCCACAGCCGAGGGAGGCGAGCACGGCGGCGGTCGGCAACTCACTTGTCTCGCCGTTGACATAGAGGTTGGATGTGATGGGATCGACACTGCCGTTGAAGGCCGCGCCACCACAACAGGAGCTGGCAGGACCGCAGCCTCCGCTGGTGGCGCCTTCAAGTACCCGGCGCGCCGCCGCACCGTAACGTTCCTGCACGATTTCGGTGACCGATTGTGTGCTGTTCTCGGTCGGAGCCAGCGGAAGCGAAGTCGACATGTCCTCTCCTGATCAAAAAATGTTGATGGGTCTGGCGAAAAAAAAGCGCGAATGCGTAAGGCGGTCAGCCGCAGCAGGCACCGATGAGTGGCAGCGTCGTGCGTCCGGCGATGACGTCGGGGCGCAGTGAGACCACGAGATCGTGCACTTCAGCGACGGCGCTGGGGACGATGGCGTAGTACGACCAGCGGCCCTCTTTGCGATCAGACACGAGTCCCGCGTCGCGCAACACCTTGAGGTGGAACGACAATCGGGACTGCGCGGCCGAGAGTGCAACCTGCAAGTCGCACACACACCGCTCTCCGCCGCGCAGCAGCTCGAGCATTTCCAGTCGGGTCTCGTCGGACAGCGCATGAAACAGCGTGGCGGCGCGGGCCCGACGTTTGACAGGAGAACGGCTCAGTGTGGTGACCATGGGAGGAATAAAACAAGAAAAATTGATATGTCAAGACTGCTGCAACAGGTAGATCGCCGCGGCCACGGTCAACGCGCCCAAGACGGCGAATCCGATCTTCCATGCCGACCAGGGGCGGTCGCCTTTGACGGCGCCCGTCTGTCCGTTGACCACCACGCGCCACGCCTTGCCATTGAACTGGTAGGAGCAGATCCACACCGGCAGCAGGATGTGTTTGAAGGTCACCTGGGCGTAGTGCGTCGAGACGCTCAGCACGCGCTGGTGATTTCCACCGATGTCCTGACGTACGGCGGTGTCGATGGCTGCATCGAACTGCTGCTTCGCGAGCCCGAAGGCGGGCTCGAGCGCCACCTGATACGCCTCGACGGTGAACCCGGCAACGAAATCTTCAGAGTATGGCTGCATCCCGGACACGTCCCAATCGGTGAGCACGCTGGCCAGATGTTCGGGAATGCTGCGCGACGCAGGAACCAGGGTGTCATCGAAGTTCACGAAAACTGTGCCTGACGCGGGGTACCAGTCGGTCACCGTCCGATGCACAACCACCGTGTTGCCCTGCGCATCCCGCCGTGTTTCCTGAACCGTGCGGTCCATGCCACGCTGTCCGACGTACGACGACGTCGTGCGTGCGTCGAAGGTCCAACACGGGAGATAGACGCCGCGCACCCCTTTGACGGAGCGGACGGTCTCTTTGAGCGCATTGGGCGCGAACCAGCGCCCCTCGATCCAGCGTCGGAAGACCGCCTGCGCGCCGGCCGGTTCGAGCGCAAACGGCACGACGGCGCGCGGTCGAATGCGTCGCTCGGCGTGGGGGGCGAGTGAGACCAGTGGTGTCGCACAAAACGCGCAGGCGGCCGCCACGACGTGTGCGTCGAACGCCGTCTGGGCGCCGCATTGCGGGCAGGTGACCAGCTGGGGCGAGATCTCCGGCTCGTTTCCCAACTGCTCGCGCAGATGTGCCTCGTAGTCCAACTCCTCGTGCGTCGCCTGCGTGGCGGCGACATCGGCGACCGGCAGTTCGTTCTCCGTCCCGCAGTTCTGGCACGACAGCCGTCCGACGGCCGGCGCAAAGCGCAGCGAGGCACCGCACGCGCGGCACGGGAAAATCCGAACGGCAGCCGACGGATCGGGAGTGCTGGTCATGACGGGGAACGAGGTGAAGAGCACAGCGACCGGCACAACCGTCACACCGGTGGCATTTGGTGTAACGCGGGCCGGAATCCATCGTCGTGTACGGTGTGACGGGGTGCGGCGTTTCGCCATCGGCGATTCCCGCGCTCCCGCGAAATTTGCCCCTTCTTAGTGGACCGCCGTGCCCCAACTGGATCGTGTGCTGTCGCGCCTGGAGTCTGGCGCCGCCCATCAAGTGATTCTCGAGGCTGACGAGCCCATTCGCTGTCAGACGCCGTCCGGTGTGCAGGCGGTGACCCAGCAGTCGCTGTCGCGGCAGCAAGTGCTTGCGCTGGTGTCCGAAGTGGCGTCACCGGAGGAACGCGATCAGGTGAACCTGGCGACGGGTATTCGCCTGCTCTACACCTGGAACGAACAGCGGTATCTGGTGGCGCAGGAGAATGAGTCGTCCACGCTCAAGCTGACGATTCGCAAATGGGTGGAAAAATCAGGTCCGAAGGATCCGGCGACGCCAGTATCGGCGCACCACATGCGCCGCCGCGCCACCGACAAACCG
>JAGNMU010000607.1 GCA_017991005.1 Gemmatimonadaceae bacterium
GCACGGCCCGCTCGATCACGTTGCGCAGCTCGCGCACGTTGCCGGGCCACCGGTAGCGCTCCAATGCGGCCATCGCATCGACGCTGAGCCGCGGTGGTGCCGTGCCGCCGAACTCCTGCAGGAAGTGCTCAGCCAACAGCGACACGTCGATCGCGCGCTCCCGCAGCGGCGGCAGCGAAATGCGAATCGTGTTGATGCGATGCAGCAAATCATCGCGGAAAGTGCCCGCCGATGCCATGCGCACCAGATCACGCGAGGACGAGGCGATCACGCGCACGTCGACGACGACTTTCTGCGTGCCGCCCACCCGATAGAAGCTTCCGCTCTCGAGCGCGCCGGCGAGCAGTCCCTGCAGTCGCAAATCGAGATGCCCGATGTGATCGAGATAGAGGGTGCCGCCGGCGGCCAGCTCGATCGCCCCGAGCGTGCGCTGCGCGACTCCGGGCAAGGCGTCACGTTCGACACCGAAGAGATCGAGTTCAAGCTGCGCCGCGGTACGCGCCGCCGCATTGAGATCGATGAACGGGCCGTCCGGACGCTGGCTGCTGGCATGCAGCATGCGCGCGACGAGGTCTTTCCCGGTTCCGGCCTCGCCGCTGATGAGCACTGGCGACCCGCTCGGCGCGATGCGCTCAACCACCGACAGCACGGCGCGAAGCGGCGCATACTGGGTCACCATCGTCGGCGCCGCGCTGGCGCGACGCAAGCGCGACTGCAGCACGTGGTTGTCGCGCGCCAGCATCCGCTTTTCCCACGCGCGCCGCACCAGCGCGTCGATCTCCGCCATGCGATACGGTTTGGACAGGAAGTCGTACGCACCCAGCTTGAGAGCGGACATGGCCGTTTCGATCGTGCCATTGCCGGTGATCACGATGATTTCCGGTGGCAGCGGCTCCGCGCGGACCTGCCGCAGCACTTCCAGTCCGTCCAGCTCCGGCATGACGATGTCGAGCAGCGCCACATCAAAGGTCTCACCACGCAGCAGATCGAGCGCGGCACGACCGTTCCGCACCATCGTTACGGCAAACCCGCGCGCCGTCAGATACTGCTCGAGGATGCTGCCGAGATGCGTTTCGTCTTCCGCGACCAGCACGCGAATCGGCGACACGGCCGCCAGATCATGTGCCGGGGTCACGATTTCGGATGTCACGCGACCGCCTGCGGCGCGGATGTCTGCGCCGGCAAACGCATGCGGAATGCCGCGCCGGGACTATCCCCACTGATGAGTTCCAATTCCCCCCCGTGATCGTTCACGATGCCGTAGCAGATGGCGAGGCCCAGACCGGTCCCCTGCCCCGGCGGTTTCGTGGTGAAGAACGGTTCGAAGATTTTGGCGTGGAGCGAACGAGGAATCCCTGGTCCTTCATCGGACACGTCCAACGCATATTCGGCTGGTCCGCTCCCCGGCATGCGATGCGTACGCAACACGATGCGCCCACCCTCGGGCGATGCGTCGAACGCATTCATGCAGAGCGCGATCAGCACCTGGACCAATTGATCGAGGTCGCCCGACACGGTCAGCGGTCGCGATCGATCCAGATCGGTTTCCAGTCGTACCCGCTTGAAACGCGGATGATGCTGCAACAGGAAGACTCCGCGTTCGACCAGCTCGTTGAGGTCGAGCGATTCGCGCATGGCCGGCTTGGTGCGCGCAAAGTCGAGGAGGCCATTGATGATGCGCTTGCAGCGCTGCACCTCGAGATCGATGATGCGCAGCAGCTCGTCGGGATCGGCGCCGGGAACCGGCGCGCCAGGTGGCAGCGCCGCGGCCAGCTCGCGGTGCAACGCGAGTGACTCTCCACAGGCCGCGATGGTGGCCAGGGGATTGTTGATCTCATGCATCACCCCCGCCGCCAACTGACCGAGCGCCGCCAGCTTCTCCGATTGCGCGGTGCGATCCACTGCGGCGCGCCAGTCGGTGATGTCTTCGCCGACGGTGATCACGTGCGTCACTGAGTTGCCGTTGACACACATCGGAATCTTCGAGATGCGAAAGGTGCGCACATCACCAAACGCATTGCTCTCCATCTGAAACTGCTGGAGTCGACCGGTGGCAAACACTTCGTCGAACTCCTGCTTGAGCAGCGACGCGGGCTGGCGACTCAGCACCTCGAAGATCGTGCGACCAATCGCGTCGGTCCGCGCCACGCCCTGCAGCCCGGTCTCCCGTTTGTGGTTCCAGGCGTGGATGCGGTACTCGCGGTCCACCACGTAGAGGCCAAACGGCAGCGAATCCACGACGCGCTCGATGAACGCACGTTGCTCCGCCACTTCACGCACGTGCGCAGTGACTTCCTGCTCGAGGCGACGCAGGCGGTCGTCGCGTGCGAGCGCCACAACCAGCAGATTGGCCGCCGACTCGAGGAGTGCGACCTCCATCGGCTCGAGCGCCTTCATCCGGTGCACCACAAGGGTGCCGCTCACGCCGCCCGTCGAGAGGCCGCATGCGCACGCCACCGGGGCCCGCGCCAATCCGGGGTCGTGCGCCACAAACCAGCCTCGGGGCTCGGCCGCGCCGATGGTGAACTCGACCGTGACACGAGAGGCACTCAGCAGGCGGCTCAGCTCGGTGCTGATCGCGACCGGGACATCGGCGCCACCTGACGCCTGCGCCGCCACCGCCACCAAGGCCGAAAGCGACTGGGCTGAAGATTCTGGGGTCATCGGCTTGAGCGGGTCACCCGTGCAAGCTAGGAG
>JAGNMU010000608.1 GCA_017991005.1 Gemmatimonadaceae bacterium
CTTGAGCACCGCGTTGAGTTTGACGTTGCCGGAGGTGAGTTGCTGGCGTTCGGCAGTGTACCGCACGGGCACGGGGTATTGGTTCACCACGGAGAAGGCATTCACGGTCTTGCGGAAGACGCTGGCGTTCGCGTTGAGCGACAGCGTGGGCGAGATCGTCTGCTGCCACACCAGCTCCGATCCCGTGTTGGTGCTGCGCCCGGCGTTCTGAAACACGTTGTAGAGCAGCACACTGCCCGGTGCCTGCGTGGCGATGCGAGTGATGGTGCCGTCGATGAGACGGTGATACGCCGCGAGATACACGCTGCCTGTGCTCCAACTGGTCTTGTACCCCAGATCGAACGAGGTGGAGTACTGCGGCTGCAGCGCCGGATTGCCGACTTTGATCAGCTCGGGTTCGTCGTACTTGGGGAAAATGCGAATGTCCACTTCGTTTGGCCGGTCCACGCGCCGGTTGACGAAGAGCGAGAGTTTGTTGAACTCATCGAACTTGTAGGCAGCGCGCACATTCGGAAACGGCTGGAAGTAGCGGTAGCCGTCACTCTTGTAGGTGTTGTGATTGGGGTTCACATCGTAGTCCACGCCGACGCCCTCGAACCGCACACCGCCTTCCAATTCGATGCGCTGACTCTCGAACACGTAGTTGCCGTACACCGCGGGAATGGTCTCACGGTAGTCCGCCCAACCGCCGGCACCCGAGTCGATGGGCGAGTTCTGGCCCGGAAAGAACCGCATGTTCACGGGGATGGAGCGATAACGGCCTTTGAATCCCGCTTCCACACGCCCTTGACGGAGCGGCTTTACATAGTCCGCGTTGAGGTCCACCACGTGTTCGTCGGAGAGCAACGCAAAGGCATCCTGACCAACGAATGACGGCAGGGTGTTGGTGAAGAAGTACTTCTCGTCTTCGCGGTGAAACGAGTAGTTGCCAGTGAACACGAGCGTGTGACCTGGCTGCTGAAACTTGTGCGTGGCGACGGCCGTGCCGAAGGCGGTGTACTTCACTTCATCTTCGAGAAACTGCCACAGGCGGTAGCGGTTTTGCAGCGACCCGTCAAAGTACGGATTGTCGCCGTTGTCGAGAATCTTCTCGCGGTTGAAGAGTCCGGACACGGTGATCGTGTTGCGATCGTCGAACGCGTGATCCACGCCGGCATTGAGCGTGGCGTAGTCGGTGCGACGGTTGCGCTTGACCTGCTGGACGATGACCGTGCCGTCGTCGTACGTGCGCGTCGAAAATTCGTTCTTGTTGAGGGTCGGCGAATAGAGCCAGTCGGCCTGGGCAAAGCTGTTGGTGGCGCCTTTCCGGTAGTTCACCGACAGCGACGGATTGAACTTGGGCGTCCCCTGATACTGCGGGCGGATCGTCGGCAGATTTTCCTTTTTCTCCCACAATGCGCCGGCGCCGCCCATCACGCCAATCTTGCCGTTGAATCCGTCCTGTTCCTGCTTCTTGAAGACAAGGTTGATGATGCCCGCACTCGCATTGGCATCGAACTTGGCCGATGGATTGTTGATGATCTCGATGCGTTCGAGCGCCGAGGCGGGAAGGTTGTCGAGACCGCTCTGCGAACCGTACCCGGTAAGCGCCGTTTGTTTGCCATCGATCAGCACGACCACCTTGTCACTGCCGCGGATTTCCACCTTGCCGCCTTGTCCTAGCGTGACGCCGGGCAGATTCGACATGGCTTGTAGTACCGACCCGCCGGACTGACTGACATTGTCCGCTACCGTGAACGTCTTCTTGTCCATGGTCGCCGACAGGGCATCTGCATTGGAGGTGACGACAACCTGGCCGAGTACCTGCGTTTCCTTTTCCATCGGCAATGCGCCGAGATCGAGAAAGGCACTGAGCTCACCCACCAAAACGCGCTGACGCAGTGGCCGGTAGCCGATTGAGCGCACGTCCAGCAGGTAGACGCCCTTCTTGAGTCCCGTGAAGGTGAAGGCGCCGCTCTCGGTAGTCAGTCGACCGCCCACAAACGCGCTGTCCCTTTCGGCCCGCAGTTGGACGGTCAGGTACGGGAGGCCGGCTTTGCTCTCCGCGTCCTGCACTTTGCCAAAGAGTGTGACGCCACTGGCGGGCGCCTGCGCCGACGCCGACGTGGCGACGAGCCCCGCCACGACGGTGGCGAGTGCAATGGACAGCGCGAGGACACCGGCGAGCTGGCGACGAATGATCACAAAGCAGGGGGCTGAGAGTCGAGTCGCGTGGCGCGCCCTGCCACACGGCCGCATACTTCGGCGTTCCAAACATCTCCAGTCGCACCACTCCACGCCAGCCTTGGTTGCCATGCAGCTCGATCCGGAAGACATCGCCATCTGCCTGCTTGACGAGACCGACGCCATTGCGCCCGGCGGTGCGCCCATGTCGACCCCGATCGTGATGACCTCGCTGTTTGCCTTCCCCACACTGGAAGCGTTGCAGCAGGGGCTCGCCAACGAGTCGACGACGCATGTCTACAGCCGGGGGCAGAATCCGACGGTGGAGGTGCTCGAGCGCAAACTCGCCCGACTCGAGCGTGGCGAGGCGTGCAAGTGCTTCGGTTCGGGGATGGCGGCGGTGAGCGCCGCAATGTTGGGCGTCGTGCGCGCCGGCGATCATGTGTTGTTCGTCAACCAGACGTACGGTCCCACGCTGCAACTGGCCGAGCATCTCACCCATTTCGGCGTGTCGCACGACGTCCTGCTGGCC
>JAGNMU010000609.1 GCA_017991005.1 Gemmatimonadaceae bacterium
GCGTGCTCGAGGGCATCATTGGTGGCTGGGAAATCGACGGCATCGCGCGCGTCCAGTCCGGCCAGAAGTTCAACTACGGCGGCTTCCGCCTCGTGGGTATGGATGAGAAGGACTTGCAGAAGATGTTCAAGTTCTACCACGAGACCGGTGCCGACGGCGTCGAGCGCATCTTCATGCTCCCGCAGGACGTGATCCAGCAGTCCATCCTCGCGTTGTCGAACTTCTCGGCGACGACGGCGACGGGCTACTCCGGTGCACTCCCGACCGGCCGCTACCTCGCTCCGGCGAGCGGCCCGGACTGCGTGCAGTACCTCGCGGGCGATTGCCCCGGCACGACCCTGACGCGCTTCATCACGGGTCCGAAGTACTGGAAGGTCGACCTGAGCCTCGTGAAGAAGGTCAACCTCGTGAAGAACCTGCGCCTCGAAGCGCGTATGGACATCTTCAACGTGTTCGACACGATCAACTTCAACGCCACCTCCGCGACGGGCAGCGCTCTGACGTCATGGCAGGTCACGTCGGCTGCACAGGACGTGAACGCGTCGCAGGATCCTGGCGGCCGTATTACCCAGTTCGGTCTGCGCATTACCTGGTAGCCGAAAGCACTTCGTAAGAAGAAAACGGTGGATACGCCCTTGGCGTATCCACCGTTTTTATTTGGGAGACACCCTCCAGTTACGTCTTGACTCCGTCGTCGGTGGACCTTACCCTCTGCCCACTATGTATTCACGCGACGAAGCCAAAGCGATCACCGACAAGATTCTCAATATGGCCAAGGCCGACGGGGTGGAAGTGGACCTCAGCGGCGGCGAGCGCTCCGGCACGCGCTGGGCCAACTCGACCATCACGACCAATCTGGTGCAGTACGACCGCAACGTGAGCGTGACGCTCTATCGCGGCCAGCGCGCGGGCTTTGCATCGACGCGCGACTTCACCGATGCGGGTCTGCAGGCGATGCTCGCGGCCGCGGACAAACAGCTCGAAGCGTCGCGTGACCTGGCGTCGGTGCCGACGCTGATTGGCGCGCAGCAATACGTGCCGGTTGAAGGTTCGTCGCCGAGCATCGTGAACTTTGGACCGGGCGAACGCGCGCAGATGGTGAAAGACAGCATCGCGGTGAGCGACAAGATCGGCACGGACGGTTCGGGCTACATTCCGAAGACCGATCAGACGTCGGTCACGGCCAACAGCAAGGGGCTCTTCGCGTACTACCGCGATTCGCAGACCGGATTCATCCTCACGTGCCGCATGAAAGACGGCAGCGGTTCCGGCTGGGCGGGCATCACGGGATGTCGTGAGATCAGCCAGATCAACGCCGCGGCCTACACGGAAGTGGCCGCGAAGAAGGCCCTCAACAGCCGCAAGCCGAAGGCGCTCGAGCCCGGCCGCTACACGGTCATTCTTGAACCGCGCGCCAACGCGCGCTTCTTGTCACTGATGACCGGCGTCTTCAACGGCGGGCCGGGGGCAGGTGGCCCCGGTGGCCCCGGTGGCGCAGGCGGACGCGGGGGCGGCGGTGGTCGTGGCGGTGGCGGCGGCGTGATGGCCGGCAAGAACATCGGCGACAAGATCTTCAGCGATACGTTGACGCTCAAGAGCGACATCGGCAACGCGGTGTTGCGTCAGTCGACCATCGGCCCGAACAACATGCCGGCGAAGGCCGTGACGTGGGTCGAGAAGGGCGTGCTGAAGAGCTGGGCCAACGGCGCAGGCGCGGGCACGAACCAGAGCCTGGTGCAGGAAGGCACGGACCTGTCGGTCGAAGACATGATCAAGCAGACCAAGCGCGGCCTGCTCGTGACGTTCTTCTGGTACATCCGCGGCGTCGATAACGCGACGTTGCTCAACACGGGCATGACGCGCGACGGCCTGTTCCTCATCGAGAACGGCGAGATCGCCGGACCGGTGCAGAACTTCCGCTGGAACATGTCGCCGATCGTTGGCTACAACAACATGGACCTGGTCGGGAAACCGGTGCCGATGCACACGGGTGAGTCGTACGACGGCGGCGGCACCGCGCTCGTGCCGCCGGTGCGTATCAACGACTTCTACATGACCTCAGTCTCCCCGGCGGTTTAACGATGAAACGCAGAGATTTCGTCAAAATTGCCGGCACGACCGCGGTGGCCTTGGCCGCGAGCGATCGTATTGGCGACCTGCTCGCGCAGGCGCCGTCAGGCAAGGTCATGGAGTCCAAGTTCAAAGGACTGTCCGACCTCGTCTTGGCTGAGGCGAAGCGCCTGGGCTGCTCGTACGCCGATATCCGGTTCACACGTAACTTCAACGGTGGCGGCGTCAACGCCAACGGCAATGCAGCTGGTGCGGGCGCTGGGGCGGCTGGAGGCTTTCCGGGCGGTGGTCCGGGCGGTCCTGGTGGCGGTGGTCGGGGCGGCGGACGCGGCGGCGGTGGTGGACGCGGAGGCGGCTTTGGAGGCGGCGGTGACGACACGACGGCCGGCGCAGCCGGCTTTGGCGTTCGCGTGATCCACAGCGGCGTCTGGGGCTTTGCGAGCAGCCCGATCGTGACCGAAGACGAACTGAAGCGCGTGACCAACATGGCCGTCGTCGTGGCCAAGGCCAGCGCCATTGCCAAGAAGCGCGACGTGGAGCTGTGCCCGGTGCCGGCCTATCAGGTCAACTGGAACACGCCGATTCTCAAAGACCCGCGCACGATGGCCGCGACTGACAAAC
>JAGNMU010000132.1 GCA_017991005.1 Gemmatimonadaceae bacterium
GGCGATCATCGCCTCGGCGTCAGCCGCCGAGAGGCCGCGGTCCCGAATGAGGCGCTCCCGGCGTGCGTCGACGGGTGCATCGACGAGCAGGATGGCGTCGAAGGCGTGCTCGAGACCCACCTCAAAGAGCAGTGGGATGTCGGAAACCACGATGTGGTCACCGCGCGCCGCTGCGGCGGCGAGGCGGGCGTCACGCAGCCGTCCCACGGCCGGGTGCACGATGGCATTCAAAGCCTCTCGCGCCACGGGATCGCGAAAGACGAGGCGGCGGAGGGCGGCCCGGTCGAGGTGGCCATCGGGCCCGACGTACGCCTCGCCAAAGCGATCGACCACGGCCGCAAAGCCGTCAGTGCCTGGTGCCACCGCCTCGCGTGCCAGCACGTCGGCATCGATCACCGTAGCCCCCGCCTCGGCCAGTTGCCGGGCGACCGTGCTCTTCCCACTCGCGATATTGCCGGTCAGTCCGACGTGCAGCGTGCGCATGCGCGCAAGCTAGACGAGGACCCGCTGCGGAAGCCAGTCGGGCTAGGCCGCCGCGCTGTCCGTCATGTCGTCTTCGTGGGTGCCGATTTCACGGCGCTTCTCACGATTGACGAGCAATTCCTGAATGACCCATCCCGCACCGCCGCGAATACGGATCTGGTGCGGCGTGCAGCCCAGATACCGCTGGCAGGTGTTGCGGAACGCGCTACCCGACGGAAAGTCGAGCGCGCTCGCGACGCCATCGGCGCTGCGCGAGCCATCTTCCAGCATGCTTGCGGCGACGATCAGCCGTCCCCACGTCAGCAACTGGTGCGGAGGCGGGAGCTGCGCGCCTTCCAGGCGCTTTGACAACAGCCGACGCGAGACGGCAATCAGGCGCGCCAGACTGTCGGGCGTCAGCCGCTCGTGTGCCCGCGTGACCGACAGCATCACGGCGTCGCGCACGACACTGCGCAGTCCCGCCAGGTGCGGCTTGAGCAGACTCGAGACGCTGCGCGCCTCGGCCTGATCGAGCAACTGCGCCAGCAGCGCCGGGGTATCGGTTTCTTCGGCCACGATCAACACGTCGATGCCACACCGGCCGGCATCAAACATGTCCTTGGCACGTTCGCGCGTCACATCGACGTAGGCGACCAAAGCCGCACGCGGCACACGGACGCGCAGTTGGCGCACCCGTTCAAAGTCAGCGCGGCCATCGACGTACAGATCGAAGACCACGACGTTGATCGGCCCGCGCTCACAGGCGCGGGTCAGCGATGTCCAGTCCTCACACGGAACGAAACGGTACCGATCACGCGCCGCACTGCGAAGGCGCGCGAGTCGGGGTTCGTGGGCGAGGAGCGTCGCGATCACTCCCATGCGACGGTCCGCTCAGGTAAAGGGAAGCATTGGGGAAGCATCAGCCAGTAGACGCCGCAGGCAGTACGCGCGTCACAGAACCGGACCGTCACTTGCAAGTATTCCGGGCGAGGCCATCACTCCCGGTCACGAAATCGAGTAGTATTGGGAGGACGACGCCGTCCGCGCAGTGTCACTTTGTGCCACCACCGTGACAGTCTCGAGTTCGTCCGACCGTCTCGCGCTTCTGGACGCGATTTTTCAGGCCACGCCGAATGCTGTGGTCGTGCTGGCGCACGATGGCCGTATTCTGGACGCCAATCGCCGCGCGCTGGCCTTCGCCGGTGCTGCCGCGCACGACGTCGTGGGGCATCTGCTGTGGGAGACGCCGGGGTGGGCGGCACGACCGTCACTCGCGTCGTGGCTACGCTCGGCGATCGACAAGCTGACCACGTCGAGCGAACCCGATGGCGCCGAAACCACGTCGCACGATGACGATGGACACACGTGGCACCTGGCGCTGGTCGCGCTGCCATTCGCCGAGACGGGCGTTGCGTGTTTCGAACTCTCCGCGGTCGATATCAGTCGGCGGGCGGCAGCTGAATTGGCGATCGAGGAACGCGAGCGGCAACTGCGGCTGCTGACCGATCACATGCTCGATCTGCTGTTTCTGATGCGAGTCGAGCCGACGGGTGCTTTCCGCTGTGAGTCGGTCAATCCAGCCTACCTGCGTGTTACCGGGCTGAGCGAAACACAGGTGGTGGGACGCCTCATCGATGAGGTGCTGTCGCCAGGGGAAGCGTCACTCGCCAAGGACCGGTATCACGAGGCGCTCGCGTCGCGCGATCCGATCACGTATCGGGAAACCGCGATGGTGCCGGCCGGTACTCTGGTGCTCGAAATCACGCTGACGGTGATTCGCGATGCGCGGCAGCGGCCGACGCATCTGATGGGACTGGTACGCGACGTCACCAAGGAAGAGCAAACGTTGGTGGCCCTGCGCGAATCGGAAGCGCGATTCCGGGCGGCGCTCAATGCCGGTCAGGACGCGTTTGTGATTGTGCGGGTCGAGCGCGAGGCAGACGGGACGATTCGCGATTTGGTGGTCGTCGATGCCAACCTGCGCGCTGGTACCCTCGTGCAACAACCGGTGTCCGCGCTGATCGGACGCTCGCTGCTGGAGGCGTTCCCGGTCAACCAGGCGGATGGGTTGTGGGATCAGTGCGTGCGGGTGATCGCGACTGGCACGCCGTTCGACTTGCTGCAGCCATCGCCAACGCTGGACCAACCCGATCGGTGGGTGCAGCGACAGATCGTCCCGCTCGGTGATGGCGTCGCGATCTCCTCGCGCGATGTGACCGCGCGACAGCGCGAGCATCAGGCGCTCGAGTCGAGTGAGGCACGGCATCGCGAACTGTTCGAATCGAGCGGTGCCATTCAGCTGATCGTGGACGATGTCACCGGTGAATTGCTGGATGTGAACCCCGCGGCCGAAGCGTTTTATGGCTGGCCGCGCGAGACCATGCGGACCATGCGCATCACCGATCTCGCCGGCGGGACGATCGAGGCGTGGCGGCAGGACATGCCGGCGCTGCGCGCGCTGGTCAACCGCGCGAGTGTCTGGTCGCACCGTGTCGCGTCCGGCGAGCGACGCGACGTGGAGGTTGCTACCAGCGCCGTGACCCTGCTTGGTCACGCGGCGCGTCACCTGATTGTGCACGATGTGTCCGACCGGGTGCGTGCGGAGACGCAGCTGCGCGAGTCGGAGGCGCGCTTTCGGGCCGTGATCGGCGGAATGAGCGAAGGCGTCGTCGTTCACGACAAAATTGGCGCCATTCGCGCATTCAATCCGAGCGCTGAGCGCATTCTGGGATTGAGTGGCGCCGAGTTGCTGGGACTCACGCCGGTGTCGAAGGACTGGGAGGCGGTGCATGAAGACGGCACGCTGTGGCCGTCGGCCGAACACCCGGCCATGGTCGCACTGCGCACCGGCCGAAGTCAGCCACGCGCGCTGATGGGCGTCCGGCGCAGCGATGCCGAATACGCGTGGCTGCATGTGAGCGCCGATCCGCTGATCCGCGCCGGCGAACAGGTTCCTTACGGCTCCGTGGCCGTGTTCTCCGATGTCACCGCGCAGCGCAGCACGGAAGAACGGTTGCGGGCAGCGCAGAAGTTGGAGGCGGTGGGGCAACTCGCAGGCGGTATCGCCCACGACTTCAACAACCTGCTGACGGTGATCCGCGGTGCATCAGGTTTTCTGTTGGAGTCGTTGGACGCCGACTCGCCGCACCTCGAAGATCTGCGGGCGATCGAACGTGCTGTCGAACGCGCCGAAGCACTGACGCGACAGCTCCTGTCGGTTGGACGTCGACAGATGCTGCGCACCGAGTCCGTCGATCTGAGTGCGCTGGTGCAGGAGCAGTACCTGACCATTCGCAATGAGCTGCCGCCCAGTATCCGGGTGCACCTGGCGCTGCATCCGGAGCGCGTGCTGGCACAACTCGACCGACGTCAACTGCTTGACGCGTTGCGCGCGCTCGTGGACAACGCGCGCGAGGCGATGACGCGCGGCGGCACGTTGACGCTTGGCACCTCGCTGCAGCGCGTGGAGCGACCCGTCGCCGACGGTGGCCCTGCGGGCGTGCGACGTTATGCGGTGCTGGAAGTGACCGATACCGGTGGCGGCATGACGGATGAGGTGCGCGCGCGGTTGTTCGAGCCCTTTTTCTCGACACAGCCGTTCGGCGCGAGCAAGGGCATGGGGCTCGCATCGGTCAACGGCATGGTGGCCCAGAGTCAGGGCTTCATCGAATGTGATACGGCGCCGGGACGCGGCACCTCGCTGCGACTGTACTTCCCCGCCGCGACGGAGGCAGAGCGCGTGGCAACCCCACCGTCGGGGAATGTCTCCATCGCGACGCGCGGCGTGCTGCTGGTGGACGACGATCCGATGGTGCGCGACCTCGGCCGACGCATGCTGGAGCGACTCGGGCAATCCGTCGCGAGTGCCGCCTCGGGTGCGGAGGCACTCGCGATGCTGCGCGCGAGTGCCGAAAATGTGTCCGTACTGCTGACGGATCTGACGATGCCGGGCATGTCCGGCATGGAACTGATCGCCGAAGTCGAACGTGACTATCCCGCCATGCCCATCGTAGCGATCAGTGGGTTCGCGATGAATCCCTCCGTGCGGCAGGTGCTCGACGCCCGGCAGATTCCCTTTGTCGCCAAGCCGTTTACACCGGACGACTTGATGCGCGCGATCGAGCGAGCGATCGACCTCGCGGCACGTCGCCCGTAGACGCGCGCCAGCGCGTAAACGGCTAGAGCAACGATCGCTGGGCGTCGTCGCGCTTCGGGACGACGTGACAGGCACGACAGCGCGCTTCGTAGCTGTCGGCCGCGCCCACCATGATCGTGGGTGAATCGTATGGTGCCGGTTTGCCATCGATCAGGCGCTGGGTGCGACTGGCCGGCGATCCGCACATGACACAGATCGCGTGCAGTTTGTCGACCACTTCGGCGACGGCCATCAATTGCGGCATGATGCCAAAGGGCTCGCCACGGAAATCCGTGTCGAGCCCTGCGACGATCACCCGCCGGCCGCGATCCGCGAGTGAGGAGATGACGGGAATGATGCCGGCATCCAGAAACTGCGCCTCGTCGATGGCAATCACCTGCGCCATCGGGTCGAGTCGCAGCAGGATCTGTGACGACGAATCGACCGGCACCGCTTCAGTTGTGCGACGGTCATGGCTGGAGATGGCCAGGAGGCCGGCGTACCGATCATCGAGATGCGACTTGAAGACTTGCACTCGCTTCCGTGCGATGGTGGCGCGGCGCACGCGCCGCATCAGTTCTTCGGACTTGCCGCTGAACATCACGCCCACCACCACTTCGATCCATCCGCCGGACACCTGAAACCCGCCACTCATGACATCACGCCTCGTCGGTTGACTCGGGCCGCGCGGTGGGTGGACGCTTGGCGTGTTTCATGCGTTCGCCGCGCTGTGCCCACTCGGTGGTCCCTTCCGTGCGTTCGCGCGCCGGCCGATCGCCGAACGCCCGTCGCACCGCATCGGGTCGGAAGCTGCCACGTTCCCCGCCATCGCGCGAGCCGCCGTCGCGACCTCCGCCGTCGCGAGCTCCGCCATCGCGACTTCCAGCGCGCGGCGGGCCGGAACGGGGCGGGCCGGAACGCGGCGGGCCGCTGCGTGGCCCCCGTGCATCGCCGCGGCTGTCGCTGCGCGGAGCGCCACGCGATTCACCTCGTGCATCTCCTCGCGCGTCACCTCGTGCATCACCTCGTGCATCCGGCTTCCGCGGTGGACGGTCGCTGCCGCTGCGCGGTGCGCTGCGATCACGGGGCGGGCCGAACGTGCGCGGCGGGCGCGCGTCCCCTCGTCCGCCGCGCTCATCGCCACGTTCATCGATGCGGGCACTGAGCCGGCGTCCACGCAGCGTGGCGCTCGCGAGCGCGGAGACCGCGCGCGCCGCGTCTTCGGCCGACAGCTCGACAGTGGTGTGTGATTCAAAGAGTTCAACCGCACCAATGCGATCGCCGTCGATGCCGGCTTCGTTGGCCACCGCGCCGACGATATCGCCCACACGCACCATATCCCGCTTGCCAACCGCCAGGAATACGCGCTGCTTGCCGCCACCCTGCACGACGGACAAGCCGCGAGCACCACTGCGTGCATCACCCGCCGACGCCGTGGCCATGGGCCGCGCCGCCGCAATTGCGGCGATGCGCGCGGCGGCAGCATCCTGCAGTGCCTTCTCGTAGAGCCGTAACGCGGCGGCGGCGATTTCGACGGCGTCGTGTTCATCGAGCAACGGTGTCAGCAGCGCCAGCTCGGAGGCTGATGCGCCGCCGCCATGCTGCAAGGCTTCGCGCAGCGCTGTCCGGACGCGCTGAATGCGCGAATTGATCGCCATTCGACGGGTGGGCGCAACCCACGCCGATGCTTCGCCGAGTGTGAAGCGCCGAAATGACGGCAGCTCTTCGGGCGACAAGAGTGCGACGACATCGACGGGCTTGGTGGCCAGCGCTTCGGTGAGCGCCTCCGACGAGACGGGCGCGTCCCACAGCACCACGAGCGCCACATGCTGCGACGTCGGTTGCCGCACGACTTGCACCAACAGACCGTCGACCACGAGGCCGAGTCGGACGAGTGCGTGCTGCGCCGCCTGCTCGGACGCGTCACTGCCGGTCACGATCACCACCGATGGCGGATCGAGCGCATCGAGCACCATGCGCAGTGCGTCGGCGCGTCCGGCGACGGACGTGATGACAAAGGCCGGCTTGACCGCGAGTGGGCCATCGCCGACGGGGGGCGGCAACATGCGGCGCGCCCGAAAGAGTTGGGCTTCGATGAACGTGTCGGTCTGCGCGGATTCGACATCGAGCGTGACCACGCGCATCGCCTCGGAGGGAATGTCGCCCAGCAGCGCCTGCAGCGCCTCGGCGTCCCCTTCGGCCAGAATGTCGTCGAGCCCGATAATGACGACGGCGCGCAGTCCATCGATGCGCATGCCGGAGTCTTTCCGAAGCTGCAGCAGGTCGGCGGCGGTGCCGGTGACGACCGACACGGCGCCGCTGCCAAGCACGCGACGCGCGCGCGCCACCTGACTGACCGGGACAACCCGGGACGTGTCATCGGCAAGCAACACACGCGCCTGTTCGGCCGCGCTGAGCGCCTGCTCGACGGTGGGCGTGATCACCAGGCATGCCGGTGCACCACTCTCGGTTACTTCACGACTGCGTTCCACCCCTGGACGCATGGCTGCTGCCATCGTCCGCGCATCGGCCGGTCCCTGCAGCACCACATTCTGGCTGCGCGCCGCGCCTTCCCGTTCTTCGTCGCCCACGTCCCGCTCCCGTCAGTTGTCGGTCAGCCTGGCCGCCCAGCGGCCAGTAAGTCACGCGCGTTCCTGCGAAATTCGTCCGGAATTCCCTGCGCGTGGCGCGCCGCTCTCGGGCGCGCTTAGTTTGCGGACGCCCAGCGTCCGTCCCTGCAACGTAGTGACCTCGGGCAGGGATCTCCACCGTCAGCCGCCCGCATCATGTCTCTGGTCTATCAGCCCTCCGCGAATATTGCCCGCATGAAGGAATCCGCCACGCTGGCCGTGGCGGCCAAAGCGCGGGCGCTCAAGGCGGCGGGCAAGGCGGTGATCGACCTTGGCGCTGGCGAACCGGACTTTGATACGCCGCTGTTCATTCGCGAGGCGGCGGTGAAAGCGCTGGCTGAGGGAGCAACGCGGTACACGGCGACCGAAGGGATTCTGCCGTTGCGCGAGGCCGTGGCCGCCGATGCGAACCGGTATGTGCAGGGACTCGCTCCGGTGCAGGCCAATGAAGTCGTGGTGTCCAACGGCTCCAAGCAGTCGCTGTACAACGCCTGCGTGTGCTGTTTTGGCCCGGGCGACGAAGTGTTGATTCCGACGCCATCGTGGACGAGTTACTACGAGATGGTGGAGCTGGCGCGGGCCACGGCGGTTCCCGTCTTCGGCGACGCCACCAACTCGCTCAAGGTGACGGCCGATCAGCTGGCCGCCGCCGCCACGCCGCGCACCAAGGGGTTGATGCTGAATTCACCCAGCAACCCGACCGGTGCGGTGTATTCGCGCGACGAGCTCTCGGCCATTCTCGTGCTGGCGGCGGAGCGCGGCTGGTGGGTGATTGCCGACGAAATCTACATGCGCATCGCCTACGATGGTCCGGCGGCCTCGGTGTTGTCGTTGGCGCCGACGCGCGAGAATCTCATTGTCATCAACGGGGTGGCCAAGGCGTATGCGATGACCGGATGGCGCATCGGCTGGTCGATCGCGCCGGTGGCACTCACCAAATCGATGACGGCGTTTCAGTCGCACACCACGTCAAATCCGGCAGCCGTTTCGCAGTATGCCGCGCTGGCCGCGCTGGCGCGTGTCGACGAAGCGGATGCGGCCGTCGATCACATGGTGCAGGAGTTCCACCGCCGCCGCGACGCGGTCATGCGCGCGCTGACGGCGTATCCGAGCGTCCGCTACGTGCATCCGGCGGGCGCGTTCTATCTCTATGTGAACGTGGCCGGATTCGAGGGCGCCGCCGACGCCGGTGCCACCTTTGCCGAACGTGTGCTGGAACGCGAAAACGTGGCGATTGTGCCGGGTGGCGCGTTCCTCACACCCGACTGGATCCGCATGAGCTACGCCACCACGGAGTCGATTGCCGTTGAAGGGGTCACCCGCATTGCCCGCTGTCTGGTGGGTGATGCGGCGGCCCGGGCGTAAGGCGTCCGATCTCATCGTCTTTCCCACACTTCACCTGGCCCCTCATGATCACGACCATCGTACTGGTGCAGGCCGACCCGAAAAACATCCCCGCGTGCGCCACGGCACTCGCGGGGATCGAAGGAGTCAACGAGGTCTACTCGGTGTCGGGCGCGTGGGACCTGGTGGCCATTGTGCGCGTGCCTGATCTGGAACGCATCGCCACCGTCGTGACGGAGGAGTTTGCGCGCGTGCCGGGAATTGTCCGCACCCAGACGCTGACCGCCTTCCGCGCCTACAGTCGCACCGATCTCGAACAGGCGTGGGACATCGGCGTCGAGTAGGCGCCACTCACGCGCTTACCGCGGGCAACGCAGACCCTGCCGGATCTCCTCTTTCCATTCTTCGCTCTGGAAGCGCGCGTAGGTGACCCCTTCGAGATCCTGCCGCTGCGCGCGATACGTGAAGGCGAAAAACAGCTCGGCTTTCCCGTCGTTGTCCACGTCGATGTAGTCGAGAAACCGCAAACGCGGCGGTGATTTGGCGTTGCCGAGCGTCGCGTAGCGATACGACGGCTTGTAGCCAAAGACGCCCTTGTCGAGTGCGACGATGAGTTGCCGCGGGCGCTGCGCCACCGGCTGCAGCGTATCCGATACCTGTTCGGGATCGTTGAACTCGATGAGAATGGTGGGTTTGTTGTTCACGCCGGTATTGAGGACGTGCACGGTGCGCCGATAACGCGCAAGCTGTGACGTTGCAACGCCCGAGGCAGGCGCCACCAGTGTCGGCACAGTGGCGAGCGCCTGATTGAGTTCGCCGCCGGACAGCCCCTGCGTGGGCGGGAGCTGCGGTCGCACACCGATGACCGCGAGTGCGGCATCTGGCGTTCCCTGCGCCAGCCCTGCCGGGACATACGACCGACATCCTGGCAGACTATCGAGCACGCCACTCGCCTCCCACATGCCACGACTCATGCGAATCGTGCCGCTGACACGACCATCGCGCAGGGCGTCGATCGCGTTCTCCGCGTGCAAGTACTTCACATCGAGTGCGCGCCATCCACGACCTTCCATGCTGACGCGACGGAACCCGCGGTCGCCGATGCGCGCGAGCGGCACTACCAGCGTGCCGCGCTCCGTGCGGGTGACGCGGAAGAGGAGGGCCGGCTCACTGGCCAGGAGGGCGCTGTCGCGTTGCCACCCGCCGTCCGCCTGCCCCCGCGCTTCGCTGTCCTTGATCACCTGTTTGACGCGATCGCAGC
>JAGNMU010000133.1 GCA_017991005.1 Gemmatimonadaceae bacterium
CATCATACACGCGGCCGCTACTGGCGAAATCCTCCTTCGTGTAATCAACGACCTCGTCGGCGCCGAGCGACTTTGTCAGTTCGAGGTTTGCGCCGCTGGATACCGCCGTTACGTGCGCACCGAAGTATTTGGCCAGTTGAATCGCCGCAACACCGATGCTTCCGGATGCGCCGTTGATGGCAATCCGCTCACCGACCCTGAGATTCGCGCGCCGGAAGAAGCCCAGAACGGTCAGTCCACCAAAGCTCAGTGCCGCCGCCTCTTCATCGGCCAGTGTCGCCGGCTTGATGGTTACCAGCCCATCCTCAGGCATGCACCGATATTCGGCGTGAACTCCCATTGCGGCCCCGGCGAAGCCAAAGACCTCATCTCCGACTTTAAACCGCGTCACGCGGGGGCCCACAGCCGAGATGCGTCCTGAGAACTCGGTACCGAGAATCGGCTGTCTGGGCCCCCGAAGTCCGAACACCAGCCGACCGAGGGCGCCGAAGCCTTTGGGCAACCTGAGACTTCGCGCGCGCCAATCCCCCGAACTCACCGTGCTCGCATGAATCCGAATCAGGATCTCGTTCGGCTTCGGACTCGGCATGGGCACCTCTCGGATCTCGACGACCTCTGGCGGACCGTACCGCTCATAGACGGCCGCCTTCATACGCGCATTCATCTGCATGTTCATCTGCGTGTTCATCGCTCGCCCCCCGTTACAAGCGGAGGGCGAGCCGCAGACCAATGAACGTGGCCCCAAAGTCCGAAAGCCCGCCTCGCTGCTTTTCCCCGGTGACGTTGACCTGCTTCATGAACAGCCCGATCTCACCACGGCGAGCCCGATAGCCAAGATCAAGCGACGGCGCGACAAACCATCCGTTGCCCTTGAAGAACGAACCGGCGGTCGCGCCATCCGACTGGGCTTCCTCTTCGCGAGCCATCGCATTGACGATGAGCGCACCGCCATGCACGCCACCGGAAACGAACCACGATGCACCGTACGAAAGCTCAACGACCGGACCGGCCGCTTGATAGTTCATCGAGGTGCGCGCGTTCTGATCCGAGTTGGCGACGAGCGTCTCGACGCCAAGACTGAGATGAGGACGCACTCTGACGAGGAAGAAGAAGCCCGACATATGTGGCCCCTCGGGGCCATCCGCTTTGAGATCGTCGAAGGCCGGGTCGAGGCCGGACAATTTCATGGTGCCCGTGATCAGGGCAGAACGAATCCCGACTACGTACTTGGTATCGCGCTGTTGGGCCGACGCCTCGGTCGCTGCGCCGGCCAGGAGCATAACGATCACTGCGAAAGTCTTTACCACGGCTCACCTCGTCGTTGGGTGTGGGCGATCTTGAACCGCGTGACACCCCGTCGCGCGGCTGCAGGTAGAGGATCGCACCGCCGCGGCATCGAGACTTGAACAAGGGGGCTGACTTCCCTACTCCCTACTCACGCTCCGTCCCCTTCTCACTCCGTAGACCCCGTATGCGATCGGCCATCCATGAGGGCAGCGTCAGCTCATCGGCAATAGCCGCCAGCGACTCCGCGTCGCGCCACGCGTCGTGCAACACGGCGAGATCGCCATCCTCGGCACGGCGTTCTGTTTCCTCGTGCAGCGCCATCTCGAGCGCAAGGCGCGACTCCACGGTGCCGGATTGCCGATCGAGCGGTGAGCGCGCCGTCTCCGCACTGCGCTCGGCGGCCGCGCGCAGATACGCGGTGGCCGAGCCTGCGGTGTTGAGTCGTTCGGCGGCATCCATCACGACGTCCTCGCGCGCGCCCACGCGATTTGAAAACGCCAGGAGGCGACCCAGCGTGCTGGTCGCGTCGGCGCCGCGCAGCATAAGGTCGCCATGCTTTCGTGCCACTCGCAGCATCCATCCCTCGGCGTCGGGCGCGAGGAAGACGTTCGTGACGTCCTGGCCACGCAGCACCGTCTCCGCGCCCGATGCGTCAGGCACACGCGCGACGGGCCTCACGAACTCGCGATACAGGTGCCACACGTTGGTGAGCGCGGGAAGCGAGCCAATGGCGGGGATGGCGGAGTAGAGCGCGGGCGACCACTGATTGACGCCAATCACCCCCATCCCGACCACACTAATCGCGGCGGCTGCGATGTACGCGTGCCGCCTGCGCTGCTGAAACACACGCGCGTAGCGCCACGTCGCCATCTCCGGACGCGAGGGTTGCCCGATGCGCACGAGTTGCATGCCGTCGCGTGTGCGCACCAGACCGATCTGATCCGTCGACGCACGTAGTGGCGCCTCGCGAAACTCCCGCTGGCACTGCGCAATCGCCTCCCACCGCTCTTCCAGCGGCGACAGATTCCAACGCTGGCAGTGCGGGCAGATCACCCAGAGTCGCCCGCGCGCCGGATCGAACGCAAGCGAACGCCCGACCGGCATCGCCGGCACGGACGTGTTGTGGCCGAGGGTATCGTTGCAATACAAACAGGTGGCGTACATCGCAGGATGCCGGAAAGGGTCTGGCGAACCCTACGCGATACATGGCCAGGGAGTGGCGCGGCGACCGGGGCTCCTTACACTCTCCTTACACGTGCGAACACCAACCTCTTCGCGACGTGGACATGCGACCGGATCGAGCGGTGCTGGTCTAGGACGATCCCATGTGACGGGAAGCCGCGGTGGCTCTGGCAGTTACGGCGTTGGCATTCTTGACACGCGCGCCGCCGTCTCCCGCAGCATGACATCGAGTGCCGCGCGGTCGTAGTACACGCCGCGCATCACGACTCCGCGTATTCCACGCGTAGCCGAGATATCGGCGAGTGGATTGCGATCAAGCAGCAACAGATCGGCCGCCTTGCCGACGGTGATGGTCCCGTGTCGCGTGGACTGATTCAGGAACCGTGCACCGTTGATGGTTGCACCGCGAATTGCCTGCAGCGGCGGGAGCCGGGCCGCCGTGAACTCGTACACCTCGTGTCGTCGCCTGATGGCGGCAGCTTCCGCCTGGGCCGCGCGGTCCACGCGCCCTTGATACGTGGCGCGCAGGCCGGGACCGATATAGCGCAGGTACGGGTCGTTCGCATGCGACTCCGTGTCCAGCCACGCCAGCGTTCGGCTGATATTGAGCGTCGGCGTGATGGCCGTGCCGCGTGCTGCCATCAACCGGTAGAGTGCCATGGCGCTCGCCGAATCGAATTGCGCCAGCACGTCGGTCGGCGGTGGTGCACCCTCACGCTCGGCGCCGCCGCGTATTGCATAGGACAGGTGCTCAATCGAGCCAAGTCCGAGTTCGACGGCCTCGCGGACCGGCACCACCTGCGGGATGTGCGCGGAGCTCTTGATTCCTCGCCGCTGGATTTCGCACAGCGCGTAGCGAAACAGATCGGGTTTGAGTGTGTTGTCCGTGAGTTTGATGAAGTGGACGCGTCGCGATTGCAGCACATCGAGTGCACTGTCCACGCCGGCGCGGGTGTCGATTTCGATATCGCCCGGCCAGATCGAATTGCGCCCCTCGATTTTGTGTCCCCAGGTGAAGATCGTCGGGCCATCCATGAAAGCACGCGCCACCGAATCCCGCCACGCCAACGCACTTTCGGAGAGATCCCTCGCCGCATCTCGCACGGCCACAATCCCATGGGCCACAAACAGCGGCAGCAAGACTCGATTTTCCGCGATCAGCGCGGGCCCGCCGCCAAAGTGTATGTGCATGTCCCACAGGCCCGTAACACGTAACGACCGCTCGCATTTACGGTGCGGCGCGCGCGGAACTGCCCTGCGTTCGACATCGGCACAACGGCAACGATCGTGTCGCCACGCATGGCCGGCCGGCCGACGTCGTGCCACATTCTGGGGTCACCCCACCGACCCCAACCGTACACCGCCTATGATGCCGACTCGCGTACGTGCCCGCCTCGCCGCTGGCCCCCTGCTCACGCTGGTGATGGCCGCGATCCCGTCGTCGAATGTTTCCGCACAGGCGCGCACACCTGGCACACCCGCGACCGCGTCGACGAGCAGCCCGGCAAGCCCCTCGCCCAATGGAGCGGCCCGCAAGGCTCTCACCCTCCAAGACTACGGTCGCTGGAATCGCATCAACTCGGCGGCCATTTCGAGTGACGGCAAGTGGGCCACGTTTACGTACACACCCAATGAGGGTGAGCCCACCTTGCACGTGAAAGCGCTGGACACGGACAAGACATACTCTGCGTCGCTCGGCACGGCGGGAGGCGGCGCCGGTCGAGCCGGTGGCGCCGGCGGACGTGGTGGCGGCGGGAACGCGCCGCAGTTCTCCAATGACTCCCGGTGGATCGCTTACTTCGTCAATCCTCCCGACCGGACCGCGGGTCGCGGAGGGCGCGCCGGCGGTGCGCCACCGGCCGGACGTGGCGCCGCACCAGCCGCGGTAATTCCCGGCCATCTCGAGCTGCTCAACGTCGCCACCGGAGAGAAGACCGTCTTTCCGAACGCCAGCTCGTGGAAGTTTGCCGCTGGATCGAAGTGGCTGGCCGTTCGCCTCAACAAGGCACAGGCCGACGCCAAGCACAACGGTGCGGACCTGCTGGTTCGGGACCTCAGCGCCGGAGTCAACCGTCTCATCGGCTCCGTCAATCAGTTCGAGTTCGACGACGCCGGTTCGGTGTTGGCGTACACCGTCGATGCCAGCGAACGGTTGGGGAATGGCGTCTACCTGCTGAATCCCGCGACCGGCGACACGCGACAGCTCGATGCGCAGTCAGCAGACTACGATCAGCTCGTGTGGAGCGCTGCAGGTGCGCAGTTGGCCGTGCTGCGTGGCGACAAGGTGAAGGACATGAAGCAGAAGTCGAACATGCTGCTGGTGTGGAACCGCCCTGGTGCAAGTGCCACGGCAGCGATGGTGTTCGATCCAGTCAAGTCGAGCGCGTTCCCCGCAGGTATGGTGCTGAGCGAATACACGGCACCCCGCTTCAGCAAAGACGGATCGAAAGTGTTTGTGGGCGTCAAAGAGCAGGAACCGGAAATTCCCGCCGCCGACTCGACCAAAGCCAACGTCGACGTGTGGCACTGGAAGGACGCACAGCCACAGTCGCAGCAGATCGTGCAAGTGGCGCAGGCGCGCCGTGCGACACTCCCCGGCGTGGTCTATCTCGAATCGGGCAAGTTCGTACGCCTCGGCAGCGACAGCATGCGGACCGTGACGATGGCCGCCAATGCCGAAGTGGGAATTGGGCGGGATGACGCGACGTATCGGGGCGAAGTCACGTGGGGCGCAAGCCGGGCCGATTACTACGCGGTCGACGCAGCGAGTGGCAAGCGCACGCTGATCGACCAGAGTCTGTCGCGCACGTACGGCACCTCACCGGATTCGCGCTGGTTCCTGCATCTCAAGAACAAGCAGGTGCGCGCGTACAACCTGCAAACGGGCACGTCGGTGCTGCTGGATGCGTCATCGGTTCCCGGCAAGAGCTACGTGAACGACGATGACGATCACGCGTATGAGAAGCCGATCTGGGGTCTTGGCGGCTGGTCAAAGGACGGCAAGAGCGTGCTGCTGTACGACAAGTTCGATGTGTGGCAGGTTCCGCTTGACGGTGGACGTGCCACCAACCTGACGCAGGGCGTCGGGCGGGCGCAGGCCGTGCAGTTTCGCGTTGTTCGGTGGAGCGCACCGGCCGGCGGCCGTGGTGGCGCAGCCGAAGAGGAAGGCATTGACTTGGGCCAGCCGCTCACCCTCTCGGCCTACGGCGATCGCACCAAGAAGTCTGGCTTCTGGTCGGTTCGCGTCGGCAGTGCACCCACGCCGGTGGTGTGGGCCGACAAGAATATTGGTGGTGTGCTGAAAGCGGACAGCGCCAATCGCATTCTGTACACGCAGCAGGATTTCGCCGAGTTCCCCGACTACTGGGTGAGCAGCACCACGTTTGCGTCGCCCAAAAAGATCTCCGACGCGAATCCGTTTCTGTCCGAGTATGCGTGGGCGAGCCGGAAGGTGTTGGTCGACTACACCACCTCCAAGGGCAAGAAGCTGCAGGGGACGCTGATGTTGCCGCCCGACTACCAGCCCGGCAAGCGCTATCCCATGGTGGTGGAGTTTTACGAGATCATGTCAAACACACACCACGTGTTCTCGATCCCCGCGTACAACAACAGCGTGCAGTTGGCCACCTATGCCAGCAACGGCTACCTCGTGTTCCAGCCGGACATCGTGTACGAGATTGGCAAACCTGGCACGTCAGCGGTCGAGTGTATGACCGCCGCGGTCAAAAAGGTGATTGCGTTGGGGTACGCCGATCCCAAACGCATCGGGTTGCATGGGCATAGCTGGAGTGGCTATCAGTCGTCGTACATCGTGACGCAGACCGACATGTTCGCGGCGGTGGTAACCGGCGCGCCGCCGACCAACCTCGTGAGCTTCTACAACGAGCTGTACAAGAGTTCGGGCACAGTGCAACAAGGCATCACGACCGTTGGCCAGGTGCGCATGGGCGCCAACGTGACGCCGTGGAACTCACATGATCTCTACGAAGCGCAGTCACCGATCTTCCATGTGCGCAACATCAAGACGCCCCTGATGATTCTGCATGGCATCGAAGATGGCGCCGTGGACTACGTGGAAGGCCTGCAGTTCTTCAACGCCGCGCGGCAGAACGGCAAAGAGGTGATTCTGTTGTCGTATCCGGGTGAAGCGCACAACCTCACCAACCGCGACAATCAGAAGGACTTCTCAACACGGATGAAGCAGTTCTTCGATCATCACCTGATGGGCGCACCGGCACCCGCGTGGATGGCGGAAGGGGTCGCGCAGGTGAAGAAGGGCGGTCAGCCGAAGTAGTACACGTCAGCACACGTCGACACACGTCGGCGTCAACACACTCCCTCCCAGAGGAATCATGCTCGCTCGCTCCGCTCGTGCTTGTGCTGTCGTGCTGTTATTGTCAGGATGTGGAGGCGGCGGCGACTCGGTTGATCCGGGACCGACGACCCGTACGGTTGCCGTGACCCGCAGCGGCAGCGGAAGCGGCACCATCGCCTCGTCACCAGCGAGTCTATCCTGTGGCACGACATGCACGGCCACGTTTGCGACGACGGCAGCGATCACGTTGACGGCAACGCCCGACGCCAGCTCGCAGTTTGTCAGTTGGTCCGGCGCGTGCTCAGGAACGTCCGCGACATGCACGGTCCCCGCAGGCTCGAGCGCCGCGTCGGCAGGTGCGCAATTTGATCTCATTCTCCGGGCGCTCACGGTGACGCTGGCGGGCACGGGCAGCGGCACCGTGACATCCGCTCCCGCCGGCATCACCTGCGGCACGGACTGCTCCGAAAACATCGCCAACGGAACGGTCGTCACGTTGACCGCCGCACCGAATGCGACATCGACGTTCACCGGGTGGACTGGCGGAGGCTGCACCGGCACCGGTACCTGCACGGTGACGATGAACGCCGCGACTGCCGTGACGGCGACCTTCGCGATCATCACGAATACCCTCACCGTGACGCTGTCCGGCACCGGCAGCGGCACGGTGACCTCGACGCCAGCGGGCATCAATTGCGGCAGCGATTGCACCGAAGCCTACAACGCGGCCACTGTCGTGACGCTCACGGCCGCAGCGAATGCGACGTCGACGTTTGGCGGGTGGACCAGCGCCGGCTGCACGGGCACCGGCACCTGCGTCGTGACGATGAACCAGGCAGCGACCGTGACTGCGCAGTTCACGACGATCGCCGCACGGTGGCCTGACTCGGGCACGCGGTTTTGCACCGACGGTGCGGCCGCCGTGACCTGTCCGGGCGGTATCGTCGGCCATGACGGATTCTACGCGATCAACGTGCCCAACTACGCCGTGGTCGGTGGGCGCGTGCAGGATCCGATTACCGGCCTGTTCTGGGAACGGAGTCCATCGATCGCCGGCTTCGATCACGCCACGGCGCTGACGTACTGCAGCAACCTGGTCGTGGACGGGTTCGATGACTGGCGCCTGCCAACCTACCTCGAACTCGTCAGCATCGCCGACTTCGGGAGAGTCGGACCGGCGTTCACATCGACCGCCTTCCCGGGCATTCCGTCCAACTCGAGCTATTGGACCAGCACGGAGCGCGCAGGTAACACGTCGCAGGCCTTAGCGATGTTCACCAACTATCCAGTGACCACCCTGGTGTCGAAGACCGCGGCGACCGATAGGATTGCCCGGTGTGTACGTGGTGCCACGTTCACGGGAACGCTGGTCGTCAACGGTGGCAGTGTCACGGACAATCGGACGGGACTCGTCTGGCAAAGTGGCACCGCCCCTACCACGCTCACGTGGCCGAACGCGCTCACGTACTGTGAGTCGCTGGTCCTCGACGGCAACTCGGACTGGCGGCTGCCGAATGGCAAGGAACTCATGAGCATCGTCGATCCCGCCGAGGCCACGATCTACATCTCGCCGCTCTTCACCTCTCGCCCCGCGAACGCGTTCTGGTCGTCCTCGGCGCTCGCGAACATTCCCGACAAAGGGTACGCCATAGACTTTTCGTCGGGACTCAGCGCAGGCATCGATACGTTCTTCACAGCGGCACGCTCGGTGCGCTGCGTGCGCTGAGCGCGCGCTTCTTGGTGATCGCGCCATATCCTCGACCGGTACTCGCCCAACACCGATAGTGAAATTTTCGTCCATAATCGCGATGGCGTTACTCGTGATCGGTGTTGCGGCGGCGATCGGCATGGCCTTCGCGCCCGAGCTGACGCGCTATTTCGAGTCGGGCCCTTCGGTGAAAGGGCCCGGCTACGCCGAGGCTGCTGGCGTCATCCTGTTGCTGTGGGTCGGCGGTCTCGCGCTGGTGGCCGTGGTCGCGGCGCTACTGGCGTGGCTCGCGGCCCGTCATGCTGGCGCGGGCACCGGCATGCTGTGGAGTTGCTGGACCCCGCTTCCGCTGATCGTCGTGTCGGCATTCCGCCTGTGGCGGAGGCTCAGCGCGTCATGATGACCGCGCGAAGCAGCCGTGTGGGCCGGCACTGGCGTACCGTGCTCTGGGGCGTGCTGCTCGTTGTGGGCTGCTCGGACGGCAGCTACGAAAAGCGCGACGGCCAGTGGCTGTACGATGGCAATCCGATCGACGTGCAGGAGCCATCCCGCTTCAAACCGCTCGGCGGGAAAGGCGACGCATCGGCGTCGTTCGCGAAGGACTCGAAGGTTGGCTACTACCGCGGCAGCGCCATCGAGGGAAGTGATGGCCCAAGCTTCACCGTGCTTGCTGCGCACTACGCACGGGACGCCTCGCACGCCTACTACTGCGACACGTACCGGAAGGGGCAGGACTACTACCTCACGCGGTACAACCACGTCGTGACTATGGAAGGCGTCGACCTCGCGACCTTCCGCGTGTGGCAGGAGCGGTATGCGCGCGACACCGCTCGACTGTACTACGAAGGTGTACACGTCCGAGTGCGCGACCTCGCGACCTTTGAACTGCTCGAGCACGACTTCCAGCGTGATCGCGAGTCGGGGTATTACATGCGCCGAGCGATTCCCGGTAGTGTGGGCAGCAGCTTTGTGGTGCTCGACGCTGGCTATGCGCGTGATGCGTCGTCCGTGTACTTCTCGCACTATCGCGCGCAGGATCCTGCCCTGCTCAATACGACGGTGCGAGTGACGGGAGCGTTGCCGGTGTCGTTCGTGGCGAAGGGCGGCGGATACGCGGTCGATGCGAAACACGTGTATCACAACGGCGCGCGCATTGCTGAGGACGCGGCGGGGTTCGAGGTGCTCGACATGACGTACGCCCGCACCGGGACGACGGTGTTTCACGACGGCGTGCGAGTAGAGGGTGCCGATGCCACGACGTTCAAGACACTCGGCAGCGAGCTGAGCGGTGCCGACGCCAGCGATGCACGCAACAAATAT
>JAGNMU010000134.1 GCA_017991005.1 Gemmatimonadaceae bacterium
GGTTCGTGCGGTTCGGCGAGATCAAGCGCGGCAAGCGTGAGATCTTCGTGCGCCCCGCCACGGTCGAAGGTGGCCAGTGGGTGGCGGACGAAACGGCGGAAGAACAGACGTACGAAGTGCCGTCGGGCAAGCACTTGCGTGTGCACGAGGGCGACCGCGTGCGCGCCGGTGACCGTATTTCGGAAGGCCCGGTCAACCCGCACGACATTCTGCGCATCAAGGGACCGCGCGCCGTGCAGGAGTACCTGCTGAACGAAGTGCAGGAGGTCTATCGCCTGCAGGGCGTGAAGATCAACGACAAGCACATCGGCGTGATCGTCAAGCAGATGCTGCAGAAGGTGCGTATCGTGGATTCGGGTGACACCGAGATGCTCGAAGGTGAGCATGTCGATCGCGCCGAGTTCCGCGATACCAACGAAGCGGCGAAGAAGTCCAAGATTCGTCCGGCCACCGCGGAGCCGTTGCTCCTCGGCATCACCAAGGCCTCGCTCACCACGCAGTCGTTCGTGTCGGCGGCTTCCTTCCAGGAAACCACGCGCGTCCTCACCGACGCGGCCATCCGTGGCTCGCGCGACGACTTGCTGGGGCTCAAGGAGAACATCATCATCGGCCACCTCATCCCGGCCGGTACGGGTATGTACCGGTATCAGGAAGTGGATGTCGATTCGGATGCGCTGCCAGAGCCGGAGCCGATTCCGGAAGCGCTCGAGCCGAACTTCGAGGCGTTGCTGCCTTCGTCGTTCGCCGAGTCGGTGCCGTTTACGATGGGCGATGAACCGCTCTGAGTTGATGAGTAGTCAGTTGTGAAAAGCGGGGCGGCGCCGAAAGGTGCCGCCCCGCTTTGCATTTAAGCGACGTGTTGTGTGTGCCGCATGACCGTCGAAACCAACGCGACTTCAGGCGTCCGCGCGCATCGCTTCACTCGCCTCAACTGCCAGCACCCGCAGTGTCGGCACGAGACACGACGTCACGCCCACCACCAGAACAATCGACGCGGCCAGACCCACCGCCAGCAGCATCGATTGCAGCAACGAGCTGCCCGCGTCGGCGCCTCCCGTGAGGGCGTAGACCAGCCAACCAGCCACCGGTACGCCGATCAATCCGCCAGTTCCGATCTGCGTAAGCGAACGCCGCAAGATGGTGAGGACCAATGACTGTGGTGTCGCGCCAAGTGCGGCGCGAATGCCGATTTCGCGCGTGCGTTCGGAGACCGTGAGCGACAACATCGCGTACAGTCCGCTCACGGCCAGTGCGATCAGCACCCCGACCAGCACCAGCAGACCGACAGCCAATGACACGACGAGGTACCAGTCACCCTGACGAACCTCGCTCAGCACCTGGACCTTTCCCATGACGAGATCAGGGTCGATTGCGGCGGCCAGCGTTCTGACACGCGCAATGAGTCGCTCCGGCGATGCTCCCGCGTGAATGCCGATCTGCATCGGGTTGATCGCCCCTGGCGCCGCCGGTATGTAGATCGCTTCGCCACGCGCCGGGTTGAGCATGTCGATGCCAAGGTGCGGCACGACGCCGACAATCTCGTACCATGCCGCAGTTGCCTCGCCGCGCGCCACCGGAAATCGAATGCGCACGCCAAGGGGATCACGACCGCCAAGTCGCTGTTCGACAAATGCGCTGTTCACCAGCACCACGGGATGTGCGTTGTCGATATCGCTGATCAGAAAGTTGCGCCCGCTCAGTACGCGCTGACCCATTGCCTCGAGGAAGCCCACATCCACCAGGGCAGTGCGCACCCATCGCGGACGTGCGTCCGGAAGCCCCTTCGGGTCGTCGATTTCAACGGGCTGCGAGCGATGTTCCATGCGCGGCAGCGCGTCGCCGACGGCGACCCCTTTCACTCCAGGTTCCGCCAAGAGCGCGAGAGTCAAGGCGCGCTGATCTTCTCCCAATCGTGCGCTGCGCTTAGACCCCTGTGCGTCGCCTGATGCCGGCATTGTCCCGTTCGCCGACGGTGCTGCATCGGGAAGCCGGAATTGCACCGCGAGATACTCGGCGGTTGGAATGCCGGCCGCGAGTTCGGCCTCGCGCAAGTCGGTCGAACGATCAACGATCGTCAGCGCGAGCCCCACGGCCACGACAGATACCGCAACATCCGCAACAACGAGAAGAGCGGTCATGCGGCCAAATCGAACGCGCGTGCCACCTCGCATATGATGGTGGATGTTTTTGCCGGTCACGCTGAGCGCGGGGATGACGCCAGCAACGGCGGCACTGAGCGCGGCCAACAGGAGCGCCTGAAGCAACGTCGTGCCCGTGACACGCAGCGACAGCCAGTAGGGCATCGCGGTTTCGCCGGCGATGGCGGCAAGGTTCACGTGACCCACGAGCCAATCGACGGTGAATACACCGACGCCCGTGGCAAACACGGCCAGGACCATCGCTTCGACAAAGATCTGCGTCACGATGCGCGAGCGGCTTGCGCCGAGCGCTGTGCGAATGGCGATCTCTCTCGAGCGTGTTGCGGTGCGTGCGTAGATCAGCATGGCGACATTGCCGCAGGCGACCAACAGCAGCACGAGCATCAGCAGCTGCACAAACCGGAATTCCGGTAGGGCATCAAGCCCACCGCGCGGCAGGCCGAGGTAGAGTAGTCCGAAGGGCACCACTTCGGGTCGCAATTGTGCGCGTCGCGTGACGTCGGCGCCATCGGAGAGTGGCGGACGCGCAATGGTCGCGAGTTCGGTCTGCACCTGCTCCGCGGTTGTCCCGTCGCGAAGGCGTCCGATGATACGCACCGGCGCGTTTGGCCCGGCACCGGTGAACGTGTCGGGTCGCATCGGAAGCCACACCGACTCGCGCGAGGGAAACAGGAATCCCTCGGGCATGACACCGACCACCGTGCTGAGCGTGCGTCCGATGCGAATCACACTGCCGACGATACGCGGATCGGACGAAAATCGTGACACCCACAGATGGTGACTGATCATCACCACCGGTGGCGCTCCGGGCATCGCATCGGCCACACTGAATGTGCGGCCCAGCAATGGCGTGGCCTGAAGTACATCGAACACCGACGCCGACAGTTGCGCGCCGGCGAGTGATTCCGACGTGCCGTTGCTTGGTCCGACGTTGTACGACGACGTGCGAAAGGCGCCGGTTGCGACGAAACCCTTGAGTGTCTTCGACCAATACTCGAATTCCTCGAACCCTGTGGTCGACACGCCGGACGAGACTGGATCCCAGTAGCGAATGGCGCGCACCCGATTCCCACCGTCTTCCGGCAACGGTTGGTTGAGTGCGCGGCTCAAGTGCGCCGGCGCAATACCGACGGGGATGCCCACGGCCAGCGCAAAGACGGCGGCCAAACTGAGAATGGGATTCTTGCGCAGCATGCGAAACGCCAGCTTCACATCCAGCCACGATACGTGTGCGCGATCAAACGGCCGCAAACCACGTGCGTCGCGCGCGTCGGCGCGATGATTCAGCGGATGACCAAACTCCAGCCGGGCGCGTCGTGCAGCGTCTTGTGGCGTGAGCCCCTCGCGAACCAGATCGTCGGTCCGCATCGCGAGATGATGCGCAAATTCCTCCGCCATATCGCGCTCAACGGCGTCGCGCTGAAAGAGACTGCGATGCAGTGAACGCACGCGTGCGCGCAACGCGGAAAATGTGCCCCAGCCCGGAAGCGCCGACACCGTCAGGCTTCCTGCGGGGTGGCCGTGAGGGCCATTGCAATGGCGTCCGCCAGGCGAGTCCAACTTGCCTGCTGCTCACCGAATTCCTTACGTCCCAGCGTGGTGAGTCGGTAGAACTTGGCGCGGCGGTTGTTGTCCGAGACGCCCCATTCACTCTCGATCAGACCGCGATGCTCGAGGCGGTACAGTGCGGGGTAGAGCGCGCCCTGCTGAACCAGAATGGCCCCCTTGGAGATCTGACCAATCCGCAGTAGCACACCGTATCCGTGGACGTCGCCCAAGGAAATCGCCTTGAGAATCACCAAGTCGAGATTTCCCGGTAGCAGCTCCGCCTGTTCCATCCGCTCTCCTATGCGAGTTAGGAGAACGATATGTCGGACTCTCCTATCCCGTCAAGGAGAGCGCGGGCCGGCTAATGTGCCGCCGCTCGGCGATCGGCACCTGTCGATGAGACAGCTCCTCAGCGATCCGTAAGCCTGATACGCAGCCCAAAGCCGACGGCCACGGTGCCGTGGCGGTACGACTCCCAACGCGGCGCCACGAGTCCCTCACCGAAGAATACGAAGTCAGAACAATCGCGTTGTTTGCCCGGCGATGGACCGCCACCGAGAGGTTGACCGAGATGACGTAGATACCGCGATCGTCGGTTTTCGGGCCGCCAAAGCCGTGACCTGCGCCTACGCCCACGTCGAATGCGACCCACGGTACTTGCTGCGCCCCGACCGGTGCGCTGGCAATCGCCCCCGCCCATATCGCTGTCATAAGTCGTCTCAACATTCTCACTCCTTCCGTAGTGGTATCTACGATCGCGAGGTGAAGCTACAAACAGCATTTTCCCACGGAGCGCACGGAGTGCACAGAGGGTGTGGGTCTTGGTCTCCTCCGTGCTCTCTGTGATCTCTGTGGTAAATATTAGCGCGATCTGCAATGTGGCAGGCGCGGGTGTGACGACTCAACTCCGGATACGATGATCGTAAGGGCGATGGCGATTCCAATTGCGTGCATGCTTGCGTTGCACACGAATGCACGCGTCGCGCAGGCGCCGGCCAACGGTATCCCGCGGCCTGTCATTCGCGACAGCGCGGGCGTGCGCATCGTCGAGTACCCCACGCTGGCGCCGGTTTTGCCTCCGGTGAGTGCCGTGCAAGACAATCCGTTCACGGCCAGCCTGCGGAGACTTCCGCTCGCCATTCGTGTTGAAGCCAAGCCCTATCTGGATCTTGGTGGCATTCGCGACAATGAAGCCGAGGAGTTCAATCACACGCATCCGTACCTCACCGCCACGGAGCTGTCGAGCGGCGTGATCGTGGTGAACGATCGCAATCAGCTCAAGTTCTTCGATGCAAAGGGCACATTCATACGGGCGGTAGGTCGGCGCGGGCGGGGGCCGGGTGAGTTTGTGCAGACCGAGGAAGTGTGTCTGATGCGCGGCGATTCACTGCTGGTGCGCGACATTGACGGTCGGATGTCCGTGTGGGACTCGCGCGGTGGGCACGTCAGAACGTATGCGCGATTCGGTCGTGCGCTTGCAGGTGGATGTCGCGCTGATGGAGCGGTGGTGGTCCCCACAGTGGCATCGTTCTCGGATGGTCGACCGGAGAACGAGAATATCCCGTATCGATTGGCGCGACCCGATGGCACGACGGTGCGCGAACTTGGCAGGCTTCCGGCTTTGCGATTTGCCGCGATGCTCATGTGGTCGCCCAGTATCATTCCGCGCGGCGACGAATTGTACGTGGCGAGCGCTCGAACGTGGGAGATTCGCATTCAGTCATTGGCGGGTCGTCCACGACAGATCACGCGACTGACAAAGCCGGTGCCGGCGATTACCGACGCCGAGTGGCGTCGCCGCTCGGAGGGTCAGACGCCGCGAGACATGGCTCCAAAGGAGCGCGCGAGCGCGATTGCGCGGCGCATCGCCCAACAACCCTCGGGCCCGTATCCGGCGCTGTCGATTGTCCACGTCGATCCAAAACACCGCGTGTGGGTTTCGGATTTCGAAAGCTTCAGCGGTTGGACGATTCTCGATGCAACCGGTGTCATTCGTGGTCGCTTCTTTCTGCGCGGCGCCGGCATCGCGCGTGTGCAACTGGTGGGTGTTGGAGCCAACCATATTGTGGTACTCGAGGACGACGACGAGGGCGGAGTGCACCTCAGGTTCTATCGGTTTTCGGCGGACTTTTAGGGATGCTGGTACGCTGCATCAATCGGCGTCAGCGAGCTCACATGCGACCCGGTGAGCAGGCGGCACGACGCGAGGTGGGTCAAAGCGGCAACTTGCAATTGTAGTCTCACGTGACTACAATGACTACATGCAAACCATTGGCGTGCGGGAACTCAAGGCGGAGTTGAGTCGGGTACTCCGCGATGTACAAAAGGGCGAAGCGTTCCTCGTCACCGATCGGGGGCGCGTCGTGGCTGAGCTGCGGCGGCCGGATGGTGGTGTGATGGAGGACTCTCCTGTCGATCGCGCCTTTTCGCGACTCGCCGCATCGGGGGCGCTACGTCTGGCGGAGCGCCCGGTGAATCCATACACGGCGAGTCCGTTGCGACTGCCCGACGGGTCGGCGCTCGAGCTATTGAACGCCGATCGCGACGCGTCATGATCATTTATGTCGAGTCGAGTGCGGTGCTGGCGTGGCTGCTGGGCGAGTCAACGGAGTCCGTGGTACTCGATGCGTTGCGAAATGCTGATCGCGTGGTGACCTCGTCGCTTACCGCGCTGGAATGTGCGCGAGGAATCAACCGCGCCATGATCGATGGGCGAATCACTGCGGTGCAGCAGCTCGCTGCCCTGCGTTTGCTGGACAATGCAGAATCGGCATGGCATGTCCATGCCATGAACGATCGCGTAGTTGCGCGTGCACGTGCGCAGTATCCGGCGGAGCCGGTGCGCACATTGGATGCGCTCCATCTCGCTACTGCTCTGGTCATCCAGGAGTCTGTCGGTCCGTTGACGCTCCTGACGTTCGACGACCGCGTGCGCGTCAACGCGAACGCACTCGGGTTCGGCCTGCTGCCAGCTGCTCTGTCGCGCTAGGCGTGGCAGCGTATCGCCGTAGCGTATCGCTGTAGCGTATCGCTGTAGCGTATCGCTGTATGGATGGGAGTCGCCGAAAAGACCTACTTGGACTTCACAATGCGATACATCACCACCCGCAGCGCCTCGTTCGCGTCACGCGCATATCCAAGCACGTAATCCTCGCCCACTTCGGTCGGCGTGAAACGCGCCGGCATGTTGCTCCGACCGAGCCACACGCCGTCGGCATCAAAGACCGACCATGTGCTTGGTGTGAGCGGTTCCGCAGACAGACAGGCGCAGGTGGCAGCGCGCGTGAGATCGGGCTCTCGCAGCCACAGCACGCCGCTGGGTGAGGCAAGCAGATCGGCGAAGGCGGGGAGTGCGTCGGGATACGGCGCGTTGAGCTGCGCAAGCCGGTCCCGTTCTCGCCGCACACCGGTTTCTTTGCTCCACATGCTCATCCACGAGTCGACGTATCTGTCGAGATCGACCTGCGAGAGCGGGCGCGGTGTCCACGCGCGTCGGATGATGCGCCTGAGGGCCCACGACGCGTCGTACTGACGGATGACGTGCTGATCGCTGAAGCCGAGGTACAGATGACCGGCTGCTGAGGCATGCACCATCTCTGGCCCGAACGTGAGCGGTGTGGGCGCATTGACGGCGGCGCCATACGCCACGGCGGGTACGCGCTCGAGAAAGCGATTCACGGCGCCGTTTGCCTGCACCAGAAAGAGCGACGACGAGTCGATCCATCGCGCCGCGCCGCGCGGCCCGCGCCGGCCCTGCGGAAAATCCCCCACCACCGCGGTGCCATCCGGGAAGCGTCCGATCACCGCGACAAATGGGACTTCAACAATCTCCGGATCAAACGGACCGTATCGCACCTGTCGCACAAAACGACCGTCGGGTGCAAAGATCGACGTATAGCGCAGCGACTCCACGGCCAGTGAATCGCCTGGAAGTCGCATCACGGTGCCGATATCGGTGAACTCGCCGGGGCCCTGACCCTTCCGGCCTACAGTGGTCAGGTGGCGCCCTGTGGCATCAAAGTATCGCAGCTCATGCGCCGCCCGCTCTGCCACCACAATGCGCCCGTCGCTCAGCCTGGTGGCCGCTGCGATGCGCGCAAACGCGTACGGCGCGCCGCCGCCGGGCCCGATGGAGAGCGCCTGCGTGGTGCTGAGCGTCCACCCTGTTCCGGCGGGCCACGCTGGGCGCGGGTTGTCGACGACGCGGATGCCGGCGCTGTCGCGCACGGCAGCGGATCGTGCGGGCGACTGCGCCGTTGCCGATGTCGCGACGGCAACAATCAAGGCGCACAGATGCCGTGATTTGGCAGAGAATCGAACCATGCGCTACGCCTCGAGGGTGGAATCGACGCTGTGTAAGGGTAGTGGCGAAAAATATTTACCACAAAGGCACAAAGGGTGCGGTTCTTTGTGCCCTCCGTGCCCTTTGTGGTAAACAAGAAGTCGACCTGTAACGATGCTGCTGACTTTCGCTGGGGTGATGTTCAATCACGTTCACTGGCTATCAAATCACATCACCCGCTATTCCTGAGCCCCGCCGAGATCCCGTTGATCGTCAGATGAATCCCGCGCTCGATGCGGTCATCATCCGCGCCGGCCGCTGCGCTTTCCCCCGCGCGATAGCGACGGAGCAGCGCGATCTGCAGGTGATTGAGCGGATCCATATACGGAAAGCGATTCGCAATGCTGCGTTCCAGCAACGGGTTCTCGGCCAGCAACCGTGACTGCTGCGTGATGGTCAGCAGCTGGTCGCGCGTGCGATGCCACTCGCGCTCGATACTGCCAAAGATGCGCTGACGCAGTGCATCGTCGGTCACGAGTTCCGCATATCGCGAGGCCACGGCGAGATCGGACTTGGCGAGCACCATGTCCATGTTGGAAAGCAGCGTGCGGAAGAATGGCCAACTGCGCGCCATGCGCTGCAACGTGTCCATGCCCTCCGGATGTGCGGCCACGTACTGCTCGACCGCGCTGCCGAAGCCGTACCATCCGGGCAGCATGAGCCGGCACTGTGCCCAGGCAAACACCCACGGAATCGCGCGCAGATCTTCAATACGATCTGATGCGCGGCGCGCGGCCGGACGACTGCCGATGTTGAGTGTGGCGATCGCCGAGAGCGGTGTGGACTGGCGAAAGTACTGCACAAATCCCGGGGTCTCGTACACCAATGCGCGATACGAGGTGAACGCGAGTTCCGACAATGCATCCATCACCGCGTGAAACGGACCCGCGGGCGTCACGTGGTTCTCGTGATCGGTCAGCGTCGCCTCGATGGTGGCCGCGGCCAGGATTTCGAGATTGCGCCGCCCCACCTCGGGATTGGAATACTTGGACGCAATCACTTCACCTTGCTCGGTGACGCGAATCTGTCCGCTCACAGCGCCAGCGGGCTGCGCCAGAATGGCGTCGTAGCTTGGTCCACCACCACGACCCACCGATCCGCCGCGTCCATGAAAGAGTCGCAGCTGAATGCCGTACGTGGCAAAGAGCGCAGTGAGCGACACTTCGGCGCGATACAACTCCCACCCCGACGTCAAAAACCCGCCGTCCTTGTTGCTGTCGGAGTAGCCCAGCATGATCTCCTGCGTGTCACCAAGCGACGAGAGCAGGGAACGGTACGACGGCAATTCGAAGGCGGCCCGCATGATGGCGCTCGCGCTTCGCAGATCGTCGATTGTTTCAAAGAGCGGGATGATGTTGAGTGCCGTTGTCGGCGAAGCGCCACCCGTCGCGAGCCCCGCTTCCTTGGCGATGAGCGCCACCTCGAGCAAATCAGAAAGGCCCGCGCACTTGGAGATGATCCAGTTGGGCAGCAGCGCGGCGCCAAATCGCGCACGCAGATCTCGCGCGGCAAAGGCAATCTCGAGCTCGCCCCGCACCTCGGCAGAATAGTCGATGTACGGCGCATACAACGGACGGGTGCCAAGCAGTTCGCCATTGAGCAGCGCAATCCGTTCATTTTCAGAAAGGGCGGCGTAGTCGTTGCACACACCGGCACGCTCCAACAGCTCTCCCACCACGCGCGCATGCATATCGGAGTGCTGCCGCGTATCGAGCGGCGCCA
>JAGNMU010000135.1 GCA_017991005.1 Gemmatimonadaceae bacterium
GCGACACCGCCACGGCGTTCGCCGAAGTCAGTCAGGCGATTGAAGACGCGATGCGTGCCAGCGATGCGCACGCCAAAACCGCGCCCGCCGCGCCGTCGCGAAAGCGGACGCCGCGTTCCGTGACGCCAGTCCGTTCACCGGCGCAGGCGGAAACACCGCTGCGCGTGGCGGCGATTCAGGAAATGGCCGACGACATGGCCGACGAACTGGCGACACCGTCGAGCACTGCGCCGACGGTCGCCACGCTGGTGGCGGCCGCGCCGGCCATTGGCGTTGCGGCAGAAGCCACGCGTTCGACGCAACACGATGTGGGCAGCGACCGGCTTCCGGACGATGCCGATCGCGACCTGCTGCCGGACTTCATCACCGAAAGCCGCGAGTGCGTGACCAACTCCGAGTCGGCCCTGCTGCAACTCGAAGAGAATCCGACCGACGAAGAGGCGGTGAACACCGTCTTCCGCGCGTTTCATACCGTCAAGGGAACGTCAGCGTTTCTGGGGTTGTCGCGCACGGCGGCCTTCGCGCATGAAGCCGAATCGCTGCTGAGCCGCGTGCGGGACAAGGAGATTCGCTACACGCGCGGCTGCGCCAATCTGGCGCTCCGCTCGGTGGACATGCTCAAAGAGCTGCTCACCTCGGTCGAAGAGGCGCTCGCGGGCAGCGGCGTGCTGCCGTTGCCGGCAGGCTATCACGAGTTGCTCGACGCCCTCGCTGGTTATGATCCGGCGCGTGACGCGGATGGTGTCACCATCTCGGCCGTGACGTCGGCAGCGCCCGCCGACCGCGTGGTCGGCAGCACCACCGATACCTATCCCGCCGCACCCGCTGCTGCGCGACAGGCGCGCACCGAGTCAACGGCCGATGCCACCATTCGCGTGCGTACGGACCGTCTGGATCGCCTCATCGACATGGTGGGAGAGCTGGTCATCGCGCAGTCGATGATCGCCGGCGACGACTCCTTTGGCACCGGCAAGGCGCACGAGCTGCAGCGCAAAGTCACACACGCGGGCAAGATCGTGCGCGAATTGCAGGACCTGAGCATGTCCATGCGCATGGTGCCGCTGCGTGCGACCTTCCAGAAACTGGCGCGTGTCGTGCGTGATACGTCGGTCAAGGCTGGCAAGACCGTGCAATTCGTCACCGAAGGCGACGACGTGGAAATCGACCGGACACTGGTCGACGTACTCGGCGATCCGCTGGTGCACATGGTGCGCAACGCCGTTGATCACGGCACCGAGCCGCCAGATGAACGCGAGCGGCTGGGGAAACCGCGACTCGGTGCGGTGCGACTGTCTGCATACCACGCTTCAGGCAACGTGGTGGTGGAACTCCGCGATGACGGACGTGGACTGTACCGCGAGAAGCTGGTCAAGAAGGCCATCGAGAAGGGGTTGATCGAGTCCGACAAGGGCATGAGTGACAGCGACGTCTTTGCACTCATTTTCGCCCCTGGATTTTCGACCGCCGAAACGGTGACCGACATTTCCGGGCGCGGCGTTGGGATGGATGTGGTGCGCCGCAATCTGGAAGCGATCCGCGGCCGCATCGACATCACGTCGGTTCCGGGCCAAGGGACCACCTTCGCCATTCGCCTGCCGCTCACGCTCGCCGTGACGGACGGGATGCTTGTCCGCGTGGGTGAGGAGCGATTCATCATTCCGCTCACGCACATCCACATGAGCTTCCGCCCGGAACCGTCCATGTTGTCGACGGTGGTGGGTAACGGCGAAGTCGTGCTGCTGCGTGGCGAACTGATGCCGATCATCCGCCTGCACCAGCTCTTCGATGTGCCGAACGCGGTGCAGAGTCCGCTCAACGGCCTGCTCATGATCGTCGGCGACGGCACCCGCCGGTCCGCTTTGCTGGTGGACGATCTCCTGGGCCAGCAGCAAGTGGTCGCCAAGACGTTGGGCTCGGCGCTGGGCAAGGTGCCGGGTGTAAGTGGTGGCGCCATTCTGGGCGATGGACGCGTCGGTCTTATCCTCGACGTGAACGAGACGGTGGCGCTCGCCCAAAGCCACGACGTCGCGCCACTGAAACGCGATCGGGATCGTCAGCGCGACGTCGCGGCCTGACTCCTCCCCTCCTCATTTCTTCTGAGTCTTTCATGAGCAACCCCGTTCAATCCTCGACTGTCGCGACCGCGTCCCGTGCCGGCAAGTATCTCACCTTCTTTCTGGCTGGTGAGGAATACGGACTCGAGATTCTGAAGGTCAGTGAGATCATCGGGATGCAGCCCGTCACGCGCGTGCCGCGCATGCCCGAGTTCGTGCGCGGTGTCATCAACCTGCGCGGCAAGGTCATTCCGATCACCGATCTGCGCCGCAAGTTCGGCATGGAAGTGGCTGGTCAGGATGACAGCTGCATCATCGTGGTGCAGATGAAGGGTGTGCAGACCGGCATCGTCGTCGATAGCGTGAGCGAAGTGGTGGCCATTGCCGAGGCGGACATCGAAGACGCCCCGAGTTTCGGCGCCGGCATTCACACCGAATTTCTCCTCGGCATCGGCAAGCAGAACGGCCGCGTCAAGCTGCTGCTCGACATCGACAAAGTCCTCGTGACCAGCGAACTCGAAGCGCTGCAGCACATCACCGTGCCGGCGGTCTGAACGACAGCCGGAGACTGATGCCATGACGGCCGTCACCGCGTCCAGTGTCTTCGCAGAATGCGAACTGACACCGGCACAGTTCGCGCGCATCACCGGGTTGCTCTACGAGCACGCCGGCATTCGCATGCGCGAAGGCAAAGAAGGGCTGGTGCGCGCCCGGCTCGCCAAGCGGCTGCGCAAGCTGGGGCTACCGGATTTCGATGCGTATCTCGCGTACGTCGACGGCGAGAAGGACCGCCGCGAATTCGCCGAGATGATCGATGCGCTGACCACCAACAAGACCAGCTTCTTGCGGGAGGCGTCGCACTTCGACTATTTGCGCGACGCGGTGTTTCCTCGGCTCAGCGGTCCGGTGCGCATCTGGAGCGCCGGCTGTTCGAGTGGTGAAGAGCCGTACACGCTCGCCATGCTGCTGCAGGAGGCGTCCGACAAGTCGCCGATGCGCGACGCGCGCATCCTGGCGACCGATATCAGTCAGCGCGTGCTCGCGACGGCCAAAGCCGGCGTGTATCCCGCCGAGGTGATGTCGGATGTGCCGGCGCAGTGGCTCCAGCGGTACTGGTCGCGCCGTACGGATGGCGCGCGCGATGTGTTCGAGGCGGGCCCCGTGCTGCGCAAGCTGGTGCATTTCGCGAAACTCAATCTGATGGAAAAGTGGCCCATGCAGGGCCCGTTTGATGCCATCCTGTGCCGCAATGTCATGATCTATTTCGATAAAGGGACGCAGCAGCGACTGGTCGAACGGTACCACGCGCTGCTCAAGCCGGGTGGCCACCTGTTTGTCGGCCACAGTGAAAGTCTCACGGGTCTCACGCACCGGTTTCGGTACGTGCAGCCTGCCGTCTACGTGAAGTAGCATGGCGGCCTTCGTGAGTACCCGGGCATCGGAACGCGTCGTTGGTGTGGCGGACCTCAAGGTCTCTGCGTCTACGGAAGAGCGGCTGATCACGTACGCGCTGGGCAGCTGCCTCGGGATCGTGGTCTACGATCCGGTCGTCTCGGTTGCGGGCATGTTGCACGTCATGCTGCCCACCGGCACGATCGATCCGGCCAAGATGCAGGAAAAGCCGGCGATGTTCGTGGACAGCGGCATTCCACTGCTGTTCAAGGAGTGCTACAAGCTGGGCGCGAAAAAGGAGCGCATGCAGGTCAAGGTGGCGGGCGGCGCACACGCCGGCGCCTCCGAGGCCGACGATCGCTTTCAGATCGGCAAGCGCAACATGATCGCCTTGCGCAAACTGCTGTGGAAGAACGGCGTCATGATTCACGCCAATGACACCGGCGGGGTGCAAACCTCGCGTACCATGTGGGTGGACGTCGCAACCGGCGACGTGACCCTGAAGATCAACGGCGCAGAATCCTCACTCTGACCGTCGCACACCGGACTTTAACTATGGCCTTCAACGTTCTCGTGGTCGACGACAGCGCCGTCATGCGGCAGATGGTCGTTCGTACCCTCAAGATGAGCGGCCTTCCGCTGGGCACGGTCCATGAGGCCGCCAATGGCGAAGAAGGACTGTTCGTGCTGCAGGATGAGTGGGTCGACCTGCTGCTGCTCGACATCAACATGCCCGTGATGGACGGCGAAGAGATGCTGCGGCGTCTGCGCGCCCAACCCGAGACGGCGGAACTGCCCGTCATCGTGGTTTCCACGGAAGGCAGTGAAACGCGGCTCGCGGCGCTGCATGAACTGGGCGCGGCCATCGTTCGGAAACCCTTCGCGCCCGAAACGTTGCGCGATACCATCCTTCGCATCACCGGAGTGACCGATGTCGAATATTATGGAGCAGTCCCTGTCGCGGACAACGGCGGCGACTTTTGAGGAACTGGCGCTCCTGTTCCCGGAAGCCGATCCCACTCCGGAACAGGCGGCGGCGCCACTTGATGTCACCGTGTCCGTGGACTTTCGTGGTCCGCTGACCGGCCGGTTGGTGCTGCGCGCGAGCGAGAGCATTCTGCCCGCCATTGCGTCGAACATGCTGGGCGAAGACGAATCGCAACACGCGCCACTACAGCGCGATGCCCTCGGCGAATTGGCCAACGTCATCTGTGGCAATGTGCTGCCGATCGTGGCCGGTGCGGAGGCGGTGTTTCATCTGAACGCGCCACAGATTCACCGACAGGACAGCCAGCGCTCGCGCGAAACCGATGCGCCACGTGCCTCCACGACGTTTGGCGTCGAGGACGGACGTGTCCAGGCGGAGCTGTACGTGTTCGATGACGCCAGCGCGCTCGCTGGAGCAGGCGTCGCGTGACCATTCCCGCACGACCACTCGGTGCTGCCTCGGCGGCGAAACCTTTCGCACCCACGGTGCGAAAGCCGGGCGTCGTGCGCGTCCTGGTGGTGGATGATTCTGCGCTGGTGCGTCGCATTCTCTCCGACGCGCTGTCGCAGCACGAGGACATTGAAGTGGTCGGTACGGCCACCGATCCGTATGTGGCGCGCGAACGCATCGTCCAGTTGCGGCCCGATGTGATCACGCTGGATATCGAAATGCCACGCATGGACGGGTTGTCGTTCCTGTCCAAGCTGATGAAGCATTTCCCCATTCCGGTGGTCGTCGTCAGCTCGCTGACGCCGCAGAACTCCGAGACGGCGCTGCGCGCACTGGCCCTCGGCGCCGTTGAAGTCATTGCCAAACCCGGCTCCTCGCTGGCCGCCGCCGATATCGTCGACGAACTGGCGCGTGCCGTGCGCTCAGCGGCGCACGCGCGGGTGGTCAAGCGGGTCGATACACCCGACGTGGCGCCCATAGCGCCGCGACCGGCGATCGCCACCATCGATTCCACGCACAAAATCATTGCGTTGGGCGCGTCTACCGGCGGCACGCAGGCCCTGGAGCAGGTGCTGCGACGATTCCCCGTTGATGCACCGGGCACGGTGATTGTGCAGCACATGCCCGAACATTTCACGCTTTCGTTTGCCAAGCGACTCGATTCCGTCTGCGCGATGCGCGTGCAGGAGGCCGTCGACGGCGACTACGTCGTGCCCGGACTGGCGCTCGTGGCGCCCGGCGGAAAGCACCTCGTACTGCAGGCGAATGGCGCGCGGTGGGTCGCGCGTGTCAAGGACGGTCCGAAAGTGCATCACCAGCGACCCGCGGTTGACGTGCTCTTTCAGAGTGTCGCGCGGTGCGCCGGACGGAACGCCGTGGGAGCGCTGCTGACGGGCATGGGCGCCGACGGAGCCAAGGGTATGCTGGCCATGCGTGAGGCGGGGGCGTACACGATTGCGCAGGATGAGGCGACGTGCGTGGTGTACGGTATGCCGCGCGAAGCGGTGAAGCTTGAAGCGGCTGTCGATGTGCTGCCGCTCGATCGCATTGCCGACGCGTTGTTGGGATCGCTGCGCCGTTCAGCCGTGCACGCGTAGCCAGAGCCCCACGCGGGTGACGTCGTCCTCGCGCGACCGCACCAACCGTCCGTGGCTTTGCTCAGCAAACACCGACGCGATCGTCAGACCAAACCCCGCACCTCGAATGCCGTCTTTGGTCGTGACGAAGGGGTCCTCCGCGTTCGGCGCCACCGAATCCGCAAAGCCCGGCCCGCGGTCACAGACCTCGACAATCACCCAGCGCGCGGCATCGGTGCCGCGCGACTCGTGGACGACCACGTCGATGATACTGTCGGGCGGCGCCACATCGCGCGCGTTGTCGATGAGTTCGTGCAGCACATCGCGCAGCCAGTGCGGGTCGGCCATCACCACGGCATCGCTGGCCCCGCTGATGCGCACCGGCGCACGATCGCGCGCTTCGAGGAAATCGTCGACCACCGCCTGCGCGGCCGGCCAGAGCGCAAACTCCACGGGACGCAGACTTGCGGTGCGCGCGAATCGCGCGATCCGTTGGAGGTACACGACCATCGCATCCGCCGCCCGGTGAATTTCGGCGACATCATCGTGCGTGCTGCCGTCGGGCAGGTCGTTGAGCAGTAGTTCGCTGTACGTGCGCACGACGGTCGCGAAGTTGTTCAGGTCGTGCGCGAGCTTTCGGGCGAAATACCCGATCGCGGCTGGCGGCGCGGCCGCCTCGATGGCCGTGTTCGCGGATGCTGCCGGGGCGCTATCGACGCCTTCGGAAGAACTCATGCCCTGAAAGAAAGGCGCGGCGGGTCGCCGTGACAACACCGGCAGAGTATCGTTTGGGACCGACCCATGCCCGCGGGACATCCCGCCGTTCGACCCGATTCGCACCTACTGGAGACATCCATGTACCGCACTCCCCTTGCCGTCGCCGCGCGACTCATGCTCGGCGCTGGCACACTGCTGGTAGGCAGTCCGTCCCTTGGCGCACAGACGGCCCCTCCTCCGGCCCAGCAAATTGCCGCCGCCATCTTGCCCCTTCCGGAAGCCATGCGCGAGGGCGCCGGGGTGATGGGTTACAAGGTGGCTGGCAAGCTGGAGGTGCTCCGCCCGTCGAAGAACGGCATGCTCTGCCTCGCGGATGATCCCGCCGAGGAGAAGTTCCACGTCTCGTGTTATCACGACTCGATGGACCCGTTCATGGCGCGTGGCCGCTCGCTCCGTCTCAGCGGCGTCAAGGGGACGGAAGTGGACAGCGTCCGCTTTCGTGAGGTGAAGTCCGGCAAGATCAAGATGCCGACCGCGCCGGCATCGCTGTATCAGATTTTCGGCGACGTCTACGAGCCCGCCACGGGAACGGTGACGAAAAGTCGCACCCTGTTTGTCGTCTACATCCCGTTTGCGACCGAAGCGAGCACCGGGCTGTCCACGAAGTCATCAGCGACCACGCCATGGCTGATGTTTCCGGGCACCCCCAAGGCGCACATCATGTTCACCGCGGGCACGTAGCCCGCATGGCGGTGACGCGTAGGCTCACGTCGCGCACCATCGCGACGGCGGTTGATGCCCTGCGCGTCGCCGATCCCAAAATGGCGCGTGCCATCGATGCTGTGGGGCCGTGTACCATGCTGCCCCGCACCGATGGCACGCACTTCGACCATCTGGCGCGCGCCATTGTCTATCAGCAACTGTCGGGGTCGGCGGCGGCGACCATCTACGGCCGCTTCACGACGCGCTGCGGCGACGGCCAGGCGCCCTCGGCCGACGCCATTCTGCAACAGGACGACGCGACACTCCGCGCCTGCGGTCTGTCCACCGCCAAGACGGCCGCCATCAAGGATCTGGCACGACATGTGGTGGACGGACGTTTACCGCTCGAGGCCGTCGAGTCGATGGACGATGAGGCGATCATCGAGGCACTCGTCCAGGTGCGTGGGGTTGGACGTTGGACGGCGCAGATGTTTCTGATGTTCCGCCTTGGCCGGCCCGATGTGCTTCCCGTCCTCGATCTCGGGGTACGGAAGGGAGCGCAGCGCATCTACAACATGCGCGCCTTGCCCGAGGCCGACCGCCTGGAAAAAGTGGCGCGGAACTGGCGACCGTGGGCGAGCATTGCGAGTTGGTACTGCTGGCGCGTCCTCGACCTGGAGAACGCCGGCGGCTGGTGAGCTGGCATCGAAGTATCCTCCTGGCGGGTTGATGACAAAACGTGTGTTCCAACGCAGTGTGCGGGTTCCGGTGCCAGTCGAGACGCTGTTCGCCTGGCACGAACGACCGGGTGCGTTTCAGCGGCTGGCGCCGCCGTGGGATTCGCCGCGGGTGCTGGAACAATCCGGCGGCATTCGCGACGGCGCGCGTGTCGCGCTGCAGGTGCAGACCGGACCGGTGGCCACGACGTGGCGCCTCACGCACCGCGACTATATCGCGAATCAGCAGTTCGTCGACGTGATGGTGGAGGGCCCGTTCGCGCACTGGGTGCACACGCATCGGTTCAGCGCCGACGGTCCCAACGCCAGCGTGCTGGACGATCACATCGAATACGCATTGCCGTTGGGCGGGATCGGTGACGCGGTCGCCGGTGATTTCAGTGAACACACGCTCGAGCGGGTGTTCTCCTATCGGCACGAACTGATGCGCGCCGACCTCGAACGACATCAGTCGTTCGCTGACCGGCCGCGCCAGCGCATCGCCATTACCGGTGCGAGCGGATTCATCGGGACGCAACTCGCCGCGTTCCTGTCCACCGGCGGGCACGAGGTGCTGCGCATCGGACGTGGCGCGGTGCAGCCTGGCAAGACGGACATCAGCTGGAATCCCGAGCGCGGGCAGCTCGACCCGCGCGCGCTGGAGGGGGTTGATGCCGTGATTCACCTGGCGGGCGCGTCCATCGGCGAGCGCTGGAGCACGGCACATCGCGAGGCGATTCGAACCAGCCGCGTCGAAGGCACGTCACTGCTGTCGCACACGCTGGCGCAGTTGACCCGGCGTCCTCGGGTGTTGGTCAGCGGATCCGCCATCGGTGTCTACGGCAGTCAGGGTGACACGCTGCTCGATGAACGCAGCCCGATGGGCACGGACTATCTCTCGGAGGTTGGACGAGCCTGGGAAGCATCAACAGCGCCCGCCGAGCGAGCCGGCATCCGCGTCGTGCACGCGCGCACCGGCATTGTGCAGGGTGCAGCCGGGGGCGCACTGCCCAAGCAACTGCCGCTCTTCAAGCTCGGTGTGGGCGGCGAACTGGGTGATGGCACGCAGTGGCTCAGCCCGATCGCACTCGATGACGAGATCGGCGCGTTGCATTTCTGCGTCATGCGCGACGACCTGCATGGAGCCGTCAATCTCGTGTCGCCGGTCGCGGTGCAGAACGCCGAGTACACAGGCGTGCTGGCGAATGTGCTGCACCGTCCGTCGTTGCTGCGCGTGCCGGCGTTCGCACTGCGTCTGGCGCTTGGCGACGAAATGGCAAACTTGACCGTGCTGGCAAGCCAGCGCGTGACACCGTCGCGTCTCAACGACGCCGGATTTACATGGCACTTGCCCACGGTGGAGGCCATGTTGCGATTCGAACTCGGACTCGTATCTTCTTGAAGGACATGGGGATAGCCACGCCCTTCCGCCGTGCCGTCCGAGACGGACGGCGCGGCGGGCGCGACGTGCACGTAGCGCGTTGACACCAACCGACTCGATACCGCGTAGTATTCATCAACATATGAACCCAGCCCTTGTGGAGAGCGCCTTCTTCATCGCCCTTGTGGTGGTGGCAGGCGCTCTTGTCGTTCGAAGTCTCGGCTTTACGCCTTTCGGCAAGCGGATTCAACAAACCGCGAACCGCAA
>JAGNMU010000610.1 GCA_017991005.1 Gemmatimonadaceae bacterium
GCCCTATGAAGCACGCCCTGGCAGCACAGGGTATCAGAAGCGTGACTACGGCTGCGAAGGGTATTTTGTCCAACCGCAGGCGGCCAGTCTCAATGTGGAAGTGTTGTCGCTGGTGCGCGGTGGCATAACGTTTGGCGATCAGGATCGAGTGCAATTGGCGATCCCGCGACTGTCGACAGGACTCCGAGAGAGCGCCACCGTCTTCGGCACGGGCCTGGTATCGGGTCTCAACTGGGCACTCGATGGTGTGGCGCGATCCGACGCCCCGATGACATGGGTCCTGTCGACCGTGGTCCGTCGCGACTCACTCCGGCCGCAGAACATCGGATTGATGGCCACCGCGCGGCGTCAGAGTGGCATGGGCGCGCCGGTGTTTGTCGCCGTCGAGATGCGTGATCCATCGCGGGGGGCGGCGAACACGTCGGCGCCACGAAGCACGGCCCTTGTCTTCCGCGTGCCGCTTGCTGGCATCGCCGAATGGCGCGTGGCGCCGAATGGCGTGTGGAAGCGCGCCGAGTCGCTCGATGGTGACGGTCGATTTTCGTGTACGCTGCCGGAGAGTGTTCGCGGGGACGTCGAGGTCGAAATACGGTGGGCCCGGCGCGGCAGTCGGACATTTGGTGCCACGGAAGCCCTGCGACTGCTGCTCTGGTGACGATGCGCATCAGTCGGTGGCGGTTTGTGTTGCTGGCGTTGGCCATTGCCGTCGCGGCCGCTCTCTTCTTCTTCCGCGCGTGGGGCGATCCCGACGCGATGGTGATGGTCCACTCCGACGCGGTGCGTTTCACGCCGACGGAGACGATCGATCTGGCCGCACTGGCCGTCCCGCGGTACGGCGTGACGCCCACTGGTCAGACCGTGTCGGGTTTGCCAATCAGCATCGAAGGGCTGTCCGACATCGTGCGTGTGAGAACCGGCAAGACCCTGACCCCGTCTCCCAAGGCATCGGCGTTGCTGCAGCAATTGCAGTTCACATCCGGCTGCATGGCGGTGTTCGAAGGCACGTTTGCCACACGCGCGCGTCTGACACTGCTCGAAACACCGATTGAATCAACGCCAGATCGATGCATCGCGGCGGTGGAGTTGGTCTATCGCCCCGATTCGACCAGCGCGATTGAACAGCGTCTGGCGTTCGAGGATACACTGCGCCGTACGACGCCGTTGTCACTCGAGCTGCAGTTTCCTTCCGGCGTTCCACTTCGCCGGTTCAAAGTGCGTTCCCTGGGCTTCATCACGGGCGAAACACGAACAACCGTGAGCGCCGTGCGCGCCGGCAGTTTGCGCTTTCCGAAGTTCGGCGATGACAGCGTCACGCTGTTCGTTGGCGATTCACTGTCACTCGGCAGTCTGGTCGGTGAGGTGCTCGAGCTCGACGTCGGTCGCACCATCCGCACAGTGTACCGAGGAACGGTGACCGCACCGAAAGTGAACAATGTCGACGTGGAGCCCAACCTCGGCCGACAGTTGCTGTCGAACAAACTGTGGAATCTGTTGGCCACACTCCTGATCGCCGTGATGACCGCGGTCGTTCCGTTCTTCGAGAAGGCCGTGACACATCGCGCAAAACAGGCTGAATCACCCGATCCCAAGTCGCTGACCACAACGCCTGCGGGTCCGCCAACGTGACGCGCTCCGAACCGTTGCGCCTGACTACGGCGGTCCGCGCGTGTCTGGCGAGTATCGCCACCGTTGCGTGCCTGCATCCGGGTGTTGTTTACGGTCAGAGTCGCCCGCTCACGCCGGACGCGCTGCTGCCCAACACGCTGCTGGTACGTGCTGGCGCCAAGCAAGGTTTTGGTTTTGTGGTGGGCGTGAGCAACAAGCAGATGATCGTGGCAACTGCGCTGCATACGGTCGACCATGAAGGCGGTGACTCGCCCGAGGTGTGTTTTGCGCCGAACGGAGAGCGATGTGTGAAGGGTCGACTGGCGTACGCGGCCGATGCGACCGGTGCGTTGCCCGCCCTCGATCTGGCATTCATCACGATTCCTTACCCGGACGCGTTGCCGTGGCGTACGGACGTCTGGGCGCGCCGAACGTCGGCGGGCGCATCGGTACGCACGATTGGGCGCGGCAGCGACTGGTATGTGCCAGCACGCGCCGGACGTGTGTCGGCGGTGGATCTCGCGTCGAGTCTGCTCACGTATATCGGTCTTGATGTGACCACGGGTGTATCCGGAGCGCCCGTGGTGTCGGACGCCGGGATTGTCGCCATGCATATGCAGGAGTTGGGAAGTCCCGCCGGTGCACGGGGGATCACGATCGAAGCGATTCGGCAGCGGCTCGAACTGTACGCGCCGGGGAGCTGGGCCTTGGTGCATCCCGCCGAGTGTGCGGCGCACGCGGCCCTGCGCTCGGAGATGGAAGGCCGCGACGTGGTGGTACGGTTTCGCGCTGCCGCGCTGCAAACAGCCGTGACCGCTGCCGCGCAGCTGAGCTGTCTTGGGGCACGCGCGCGTCTTGCGCCCGCGTGGGAGGCATCCGGCTTTTCAGGTGACGAGATTGTGTATCGTTCGGGCGAGCTCCCGACGGTGCGTGCAATTCAGGCGGCACTGGGGGCCGTTGGGCGTTTGCCTGGTAGGCTGTCGCCACAGTCCACGGTTCTGGAAGTGCGTATCCCGTAGGTATGCTGGAGATGGCCGCGCACAGCGCCTCTC
>JAGNMU010000611.1 GCA_017991005.1 Gemmatimonadaceae bacterium
CCAACACATGTCGGTCGACTTCGTTGAAGCACGCGTTGGTGCGCGCATCCGCAAACCAGCGGTAGAACGGTGGATCGTCGTCGTCGAGCGCGCGCGTCCAGGGCTGCCAGGTCGCACGTGGACGCGCCGCTACCGGCGCTCCCGTCGTCGCATCGTAGCCATGCCAGTGGGCATCGTCACCCAGTGAAAGCCAGGCGTGGGTTGCGGCGTCGTACCAGTGGATTTCCCGCGCAGCAATATCCCCATGAAACGCGCCGGGATCGCGGAGACAGGCGTCGCGCATGCGCTGCCAGTCGGCGCGCGTGCGAATGGGATTACTCTCGGGGGCGGAAGGCGCGGCCGATCGTGCCATCATGAGTTGGGGCGTCCAAAGTGAACCAGGATTGCTGCGAAACCACTGCGCGCTCTATGTCGACGATCGCGGACACGATCGAAATGACCTGGTGGGGCACTCTGGGAACGGAGCTGCGTGGCAGGCGCGCTCGCGTCACCGGATGCAAGACGGTTGCTACCGCCCCGCGGAAACTGCTAGGGCTTCAACGCAGCCCGGCGGCAATGGTTTCCGTCAATTTTTCATCGCTCATTTCGTCGTCCCAGCCCGGCGCGACCAGCGCAATGACGCGCTCGGCGCCGGAGTTGCATTCAATAGCGACCACTTCGTGCGCGGACTGCGCCGCGTCGGCTTGCTGTTCGGCCGGGATCGCGGGCAACTCGAGACAAATCCATGTGACACCGCGAGGATCGCGTACCGTCCGCATTCAGCACTCCTGAGTGATACCCGGAGCGGGTCTCGAACCCGCACGGCCTTACGGCCACAGGATTTTAAGTCCTGCGCGTCTACCAGTTTCGCCATCCGGGTCCTGGAAACGCCATCGGGAGCGTTATACACGCTCCCGAGACGCCACCACCGCCGATAACGAATACCAACCAACATCGTGACAGCAAGAGCGGGAAACGGGACTCGAACCCGCGACCCCAACCTTGGCAAGGTTGTGCTCTACCAACTGAGCTATTCCCGCGAGGACCGCCCGGTGCACCGTACGCCCGGACCAGTCGCGCCACCAACAATAACCCGCCCCGCCGTGCGGAGACAAGCGAGCTGGCGATTCGACTCAGCCCCGCAGGCCGAGCGTATGTGCGGTGTACCAGACGGTGTAGGCCAGCAGGCCCGCCAGCGCAGCGTCCCCGCCGTTCTCCACCGCACGCCCCTCGACATCCACCCGCTCTGCGGCGATGCCGTTGTCGAGCGGCGCGCGGCGCAGCCACGCCAGGACCTCGTTGGCGTCGGGCCCGAGTAAACGCGCGAGTTGGGGGGCAAGCGCAGATGGCTCGCCGGCGACGGCGCGCACCGAGCGTCGATACAGCGAATCATCGCGATCGAGCGCCTCGTACAACGGCAGCCACATCAGCGAACCCACGGGGTCATCGTCGAGACTGGTGCCGCCCGCGAGATCAATCGCCGTCGCCAGGCGTGCCTTGCCCCCACGATCGACCGCAAAATGGCGCAGAATCGCGGCCCGGACGGCGGCCGGATCCTGCACGGCATTGGCGGCTTCTTCATCGAGCGTGCGACGCAGCACATCAAGCGCCTGCGCCACCACGGCATTGCCATGCAGTGTGAACGGGTGCGGCGCGGGTTCGCCGGACGGCAGCACCTCGGTGGAGTACAACGGGAGCCGGCTGTCACGTCGCGCAGCCAGGTCGTCACCGGCGAGATACAGGGTGTCGGCCACGACCGGCTCTTCCACGATCTGATCGTCGTTGCTGTCCCGGATATATCGGTCCGTTGCGATCGCGTAGGCGGCAGGGCCTTCGATGGCAAAACCCGGCTGGAACAGGGTCCCGTCGAAATAGTGCACGCCCTGGCCCGGGGCATACCCGTGCAACTCGCAGGCGCGCACCAGCAGTTCGCGGGCCAATCCGGTATCGGCCAGCTGCACGGCGGGCAACGTCCAGAGCAGCGCCTCAAAATCGCGCACCGTCACGCCGGCCGAGTGCCAGGGCGCACGCGACCGCACGAGATAGTAGTGCGCATCGTCGAGTGCCCTACCAACACCATAGAAATACGCGAAGAGCAGATTCCGATTGACCATCCGATCGATGCCGTCATTGCCGGTCACTTGCTCCATGCTCGAGAGCGCCTCGCGCGTGGCGGTGAGCAGGACGCGCCATCCCCGCCGACGCATGACGGCCACGGTGGCTTGCGCGCCATCGCGCTCGGGACCCACGGCGAAGTAGAACGCGCATTGCGCCGAGGCGCCCGGAGCCACACTGACATCACGCCGCAGTGCGAACGCCCGCGGTTCGCGCGATGCACGATCGGGTGATTCCAGTCGTGCAGGGCCGTCGGTCCCAATGGCGAGTGCTGCCAGCCCTGGAATCGCCGTGCCCTCGAGCAGCAGGACATCATCGGCGCCGATACTCACGCGATGCTCATCGTCAAACGGACGCGCAGATCGGACCCGCTGCTGACGGTGGCCGAGGGATCCCTCGAGTGCGATCTCGACGGTGAGTTCCTCGCTGCCGCGATTTTCCACGCCGATGGTGTACACCGCACCCGCCATATCCGCGTCGCGGCCATACGGCGCAAACACCGTCCCGCGCACCAGCAGCGTCCCCACGGTACAGGTGAACGTCGGCAGCCACCCCACCGCC
>JAGNMU010000612.1 GCA_017991005.1 Gemmatimonadaceae bacterium
TTGCGCCGAGTACGACGAGTTCTGCGGATTCACAAAGGTGCGGTGCTATGGCGACGTTGAGTAGCGTGGCATAAGATCCTCGAAGCCCAGGCCGGTAGAGCAACGGATGTGCAAGATATCGGTCCTGGGCATCGATCCCACCCCGGAAGCGAATGATGATCGGATTGAGCATCGCAAGAACTCACGGTTTCACTCGTAGGAATAACGGTTCCGCGCGACGCTTCGACGTTCTGACGTTTACGCGGCGACGGCTCGTGCATCTCGGCGGAATCATTTGGGCCGCTGGTCTCGCGAAAGCATTGCCGGCTCAGCGAATCGAGCCGGTTATCCACGACAGTCTCGGCGTCCGCCTAGTCGAGTATAAGGCACTTGATCAGTCGAAAGTTGCCTTTCGTGTTTCTTCGACACCGTATGTCGAACTTGGCAACACGTGGTATGACGCACGAGGCGAACTGGATACGAGACAGGCTGAGTTTAGCGTGGGTTACCTCTCGGATGGAACTATCGTAGTTAACGAGACCACGAGTCTTAAGTTCTTCAGCAGAACCGGAACGTTCGTGCGGCAGGTCGGCAGAGCGGGCGCGGGGCCGGGAGATTTTGTGGCGACGCGCAAGGTATGCGTGTTGCGCGGTGACACGATTCTGGTGCTCGACAATCGCGGAACGCTGAGTATTTGGGACAGAACCGGAAGGCATGTTCGCTCGTTTGCCGACGCCGGACTGGTGCGGGGCGAGGGGTGTTCCCGTGATGGCCGCGTGATTGTGACATCGCCGGCCTCCCCCAAGCGCGTCGGTCGCTTCGTCATTCGTCAGGACTCCTTGGTAATTCAGCGCTTTGACGGATCGCAGAAGCGATTCCTCCTCAACATGGAGTCCGCATCGACAATTGGGCCGATCTTCTACGAAGCTAATGTGGTGCTCGGCGATAGCGGCATGGTAATTGCAAATGGTAAGCGCTTTGAGATCATGCGATTCGACGTCTCCGGTCGACTTCGGCAGGTTACGCGAGTACTGGAGCCGATGCCGGTGGTGTCGGAGCGAGACTGGAAGATCCTGATCGACAAGCGTATTCCGATTGGCAATCCCGAGCCACTGCGTAGCAAGGTGGTCGCACGCAAGATGGCTGAGCGGACCGCCGGCCCTCCGGTACGCTACGCCGCCTTCGAGGTGTTGTTCACCGACCCGGTCGGTCGGGTCTGGGCCTGCAAGCCAGAACCGCGCGTTCAGTGCCTTGTGTTCGACGCGGCCGGGCTCTTCCTTGGCTCGGTGCTATTCCCATGGAACGAGCCAGAGGCGCACGCGCGGCCGATTCAGTTTTTCGGTGATCACGTTGTGATGCGTAGATCTGACTCTGACGGTTTCGCCCACCTGAGCTTTCATCGCTTGAATCGGTAAAGCGCGGCCGATTCATGCCATGCGCCTTCCTCTCGCTGCACTCGACTCGCTCGCCCTGCTTGGTGGCGGTTAGGTGTGACGTCGGACGAGCGCCGCTTCGTCGGACTTGGCGACCGCGCGTGATGTGCGCGGTGGACTGACGTGCACAAAGGATCCCGCTCGCACGACGGAGCGCGATGCGGACCAGCACTGCATACGTTGCACATGTATGCAACACCGCGGGATCCTTGTTTGCCGGAGACACTGTCATGCTGTTCGAGCCGTACCAATTTCGTACGTTATCATTGCAAAATCGCCTGGTCATGGCGCCGATGACACGCAATCGCGCCACGGTGGATCACCTGCCCACGCCGGAGATGGCGGAGTACTACGCGCAGCGCGCGTCGATGGGGCTGATCATCACCGAAGGCACGTCGCCATCGCCAGACGGACTGGGCTATGCGCGCATTCCGGGCATTTTCAGCGCGGCGCAAGGTGACGCGTGGCGTGAAACCACCGAGGCCGTGCACGCGAAGGGCGCGCGGATCTTCGTGCAGCTCATGCACAACGGCCGCGCCTCCCACGTGGCCAACATGCCGGCAGGGTCGCGCGTGGTGTCGTCCACCGTCACGCCGTTGCCGGATCCCATCTACACCGACGACGCCGGACTGCAGCCGGCCAGCACGCCGCACTGCCTGAGTGTGGAGGAGATTGCGACGGTGGTGGCGGAGTACGCATCGGCGGCGACCGTCGCCATGGCCGCGGGCTTTGACGGTATCGAACTGCATGCGGCCAACGGCTATCTGATTGAGCAGTTTCTCAATCCGCTGGTGAACGACCGCACGGATGGGTACGGCGGCGCGATCGTGGCGCGCAACCGGTTCGCTCTCGAGGTTTCGCGAGCGTGCATCAAGGCCATAGGCGCCGATCGCGTGGGCATCCGCATCTCGCCGTACGGCGTGTTCAACGGGACTGGCGCGTTTCCCGACATGGACACCCAGTACCTGTCGCTGGTGACGGAGTTGAGCGTGCTGGACGTGCTGTACGTGCATCTGGTGGATCACTCGTCGATGGGCGCGCCAGCGGTGCCAGCGCCGTTCAAACACACGCTGCGCAAGGCGTTCACGGGCGCGTTCATCGCCTCGGGCGGCATGAACCGCGAGCGCGCGGAAGCGGTGCTCGCCACCGGCGAGGCGGACCTCATCGCCTTTGGCCGCACCTCACTGGCCAATCCCGACTTGCGAGAGCGGCTGGAAGACGACGTGGCGCTGAACAAGCC
>JAGNMU010000136.1 GCA_017991005.1 Gemmatimonadaceae bacterium
GGTTCTGCCCGTTCTGCATCAGTCCCAAGTCCACGTCGGGCGTGATGCCAAAGACGTCGAGCGCCTGTTTGAGCATCTCGCGATGCTGCGTCGTGGCGACCACCAGGGGGGTGAGGTTCGGATGGGAACGCATGGCCGCAATGACCGGCGCCATCTTGATGGCTTCCGGTCTGGTGCCGATCACGAGACACACGCGGTGTCGTTCGCTGTGGCTGGACATTGAGGCAGAGCAGGGTCACCGAAGCGACGATCCAGAATGGAGGTCTGCTGCCGGAGACGGAGGAACGTGCGCTCGCGGACACCGGGTGCAGCGGTGGGTTTCCCTGTGCGCGAGATCACTCAAGTGGGACGAAGGCACGCGCGCTCCGGTCACGCCGCTGGACTCGTCCGTCACGCTGCGGAGCCATCGGGTTATGAACGGATCGCCGGTACCTTGCAGGACTGCAGCAAAAAAATCGGGCGACCCCGTTACAGTGGGATCGCCCGACTCAATATGGCGTGACTACACAAGCAGCGTCAGCCGTCTGCCGAGCTCAAATCTCGGGCAGGCCGTCACAGACTTGGTTCAGGCCTGGTCTTTCTGAGTATTGGCGTTGCGGCGACGACGCGAGGCCCAGGCCAGCGCCAGCAGACCCGTGCCCATCAACGCATACGTCGACGGTTCCGGAACGGTGCTGGACCCGACGAAGTCGAAGTTGGCGTCGAGAGCCTGCGTGTATCCGCCGTTCGCGTCGGTGAAGCCCATGCGAACGTTGTCCGCAAAGCCGGTGTACGCATGCGGCCAGTTGTTGCCGATACCGACCGCGATACCGAGGATCTGCGCGGTGGGATCGACGCAGCCTGGCGCGTTGACCGGCGAATTCCGACCGATCAGCTGATCGATGGTGGAGCCGGTGGCGTTTGCGTCCCAGCGGTTCACGTTCACGAGCGTGCAGCCACCCTGGTCGACCGTGGTCTGACCATTGCTGTTGGATCCGGGTGGACGCAGGTACCAGAAGCGATCTGCCTGCATGTTGCCCTGACGAACCCACTGGTCGAGCGGCGTGGTGCCACCGAGGGAGGCCTGGTTGAAGAAGCCTTCCCACACCAGTTCACTCTCAAACGACCCGCCGTTACCATCGCTCTCGAGCAGTCGCAGGCGCATGACCGGCGTCTTGTACTGCCAATCGGAAGCGAGCGTCGCGTTCATGGAATTGGCGTCCGACTGGCGGAACCAATCAAAGGACAACGCGGACAGCTGGTCGAGCGAGCCGAATGATCCGTTATAGCGATCGGCGGCGGTGGGTCCGCCGGCCCAGCGATACCAGAACGCCCATTCGGGAGTGCCACCCGCCTGGTTGTTGCCAGCGAGGTGCATCTCGAGCGATCCGGCACCGACGCCGGCATAGCCACCAGAGCAGGCGTTGTTGGTCCAGACGCCCAGCGCCGCGGTGCCGCACGGATTGGTGCGCGTGACTTCGGCGGTCGCGCCGAATTGCGCGTCCGGCTGCCAGCCCGTGGGGTTGCCGACAGTCGAGCTGCCACCGGGTCCAACCACCTGTCCAGCCTGTGCCTGCAGGCTGAGCGGGGAGAGGAGCGCGAGTACAGCAAGTCGACGGATGGTACGCATATGAAGCCTCATGCAACGAATGATAGCGAGGGCGGGTCAAGAAGTGACCTGCTCGGCTGCTACCCCATACTGCACAGGCTGTACCAAGAGCGAGCTCAGCCATAAGGGTATGTCACACGGTATGCATGAGTACGCGAGTACAATGGCGGCATAACGCTATAAAATACAGTAGCTTACCCGATGAGTCCGAATCCCGTGAACGTCACGGATTCCTGCATCGCCGACCAATGCGTTACTGGCGGGAGGCGCTGCAGACTGTTGCGATCATCCGCCGCTCTTGGCATTGGTGTTGGGCCTGTGCAACACTCCGGACGCCCGAGTACTGAAGTCTGACCTTCTTTATCTGTCGTAGTTGGTCTGGCTTCTTGGGTTGTCATAGGTAGGTATTGCGTCCCTCGTCCGGCTTTCGGAAGCATCGGGCCACAAGACAACTCAAGAAGTCAGACGAACTACGAAAATACAGAATGTGAGAGTTCACTACGTTGAAACTGCGGGACCTCTTGGCTAGTGGGTGAGACTAAAGGATTTAGCCACTGTTTGGGCGTTGACTTACGGGAATGCTCTCGACAGATTGGGGGTCTACCGGAAACGGCCTCAACTCATCGAGCCTATCCGGCACCTCTGTAGACAGCTCGGCGATCTGCGGCCGACTCCTATGGGCCGTCACGGCATCAGCATCATGCCACGACGGGGGGCACGACAGGCAGCGCGCACGAAGTGGCAGGATTTGATGCGGATGGTGCGCCGCGATGTTCGTGCAAGGCAGTACCGGTTTCGCCGTCTGTGACGTGCGGGACTCCCGAGATACAACGCAGCCAATTTGACGTCGGTCCACGTGTCGCGGGTTCATCCTGCATCACGCCCGGCGCGCCTGGGTCCCCACTCGCGCAGCAGCGGCGAATGCACCCGGCGGCAGCGGATGGATACCGGCTCTGCCTCGGCAGAGTGTCTGGTCCAGCCGTTTTTTTGCTGGTTTCGGTTCGTGAATTCTGAAGGACGCAGCCCCGATGTTTCCTGAGCAGTCGCGTTGTTGGACTGTTGCTGTTCATTCGCTCGACCACACTTCGTCAACACTTGGCGCCGCGCAAGCGGAAGCCGCCTGAAGACTATGCCGCGTACCACCCCGCTCGAGTTCTATCGCAACATCGGCATCATGGCCCACATCGATGCCGGCAAGACCACGACTACCGAGCGTGTGCTCTACTATACCGGTAAGAGCCACAAGATCGGTGAAGTGCACGATGGCGCCGCCACGATGGACTGGATGGAACAGGAACAGGAGCGCGGCATCACGATTACGTCGGCCGCGACGACCTGTTTCTGGCAGCGCCATGGCCAGAGTGACAGCAAGGGTGAGGGTCCGGAGTATCGGATCAACATCATCGACACGCCGGGTCACGTCGACTTCACGGTCGAAGTGGAACGTTCGCTGCGCGTGCTCGACGGCGCGGTGACGCTGCTGGATTCTGTCGCGGGTGTTGAGCCGCAGACGGAGACCGTGTGGCGTCAGGCCGATCGCTATGGCGTGCCGCGCATGATCTTCTCCAACAAGATGGATCGCGTCGGCGCGAATTTCGAACGCTGCGTCGCGATGATTCATGATCGGTTGACCAAGAGCGCCCAGCCGCTCCAGTTGCCCGTGGGTTCGGGCGAACTGTTCACGGGTCACATCGACGTGATCGAACGCAAGCAGTACATCTTCGATGATGCGACCAACGGCAAGAAGTTCGCCGTGATGGACGTGCCCGACGATTTCAAGCAGGCCGTCGAAGAGGCACGTCACAAGCTCATCGACACGGTCGTGGAATACGACGAAGCGCTGATGGAGAAGTACCTGGCCGGTGAAGAGCTGACGATCGACGAGATCCGCAGCGCGATCCGTACCGCCACGTGCGCCGGCAAGTTCGTGCCGATTCTCTGCGGCGCCTCGTTCAAGAACAAGGGTGTGCAGGCGTTGCTCGATGCGGTCATCGACTTCATGCCCGCGCCGATCGACGTGCCGGCCATCAAGGGGCACCTGCCGCATCATGACGAAACGTTTGTCGAAGCGCCGATCACCGACACCGCGCCGTTCGCGGCGCTGGCGTTCAAGATTGCGACCGACCCGTTCGTTGGTAAGCTGACGTTCTTCCGCGTGTACTCGGGCGTGCTGCAGTCGGGCAGCTACGTGTACAACAGCACGAAGGACAAGCGTGAGCGCGTAGGCCGTCTGTTGCAGATGCACGCGAACAAGCGCGAAGAAATCGAGGAAGTGCGTGCGGGTGATATCGCCGCCGCGATCGGCCTCAAGGACACGCGCACGGGCGACACGCTGTGCACGGAAGACAATCCGATCATTCTCGAGGCGATGAAGTTCCCGGCGCCCGTCATCGACGTCGCGATCGAGCCGAAGACGAAGGCGGACCAGGACAAGCTGGCCATCGCCCTGCAGAAGCTGGCCGAGGAAGATCCGACGTTCCGTGTGCGCTCAGATCCAGAAACGTCACAGACGATCATTGCGGGTATGGGTGAGCTCCACCTGGAGATCATCGTCGACCGCATGATGCGCGAGTTCAAGGTGGATGCGAACGTTGGCCGTCCGCAGGTGGCCTATCGCGAAACCATCCGCAAGCGCGTCGAAAAGATCGAAGGCAAGTTCATCCGGCAGTCCGGTGGTAAGGGTCAGTACGGCCACGTGGTCATCAACATGGAGCCGTCCGAACAGGGACAGGGCTTTGTGTTCGAAGACAAGGTGGTTGGTGGTGTGATCCCGCGCGAATACATCGGACCGACGGAGCAGGGTATCAAGGAAGCGCTGGAAACCGGCGTGCTGGCCGGCTACCCGGTGGTGGACGTCAAGGTGCAGCTGATTTACGGCTCGTACCACGACGTCGACTCATCCGAAATGGCGTTCAAGATTGCTGGCTCGATGGCATTCAAGGAGGCGGCCAAGCAGGCCAGCCCCTGCCTGCTCGAGCCGGTGATGAAGGTCGAGGTCGTGAGCCCGGAAGCGTACATGGGCGACGTCCTCGGGGATCTCTCATCGCGGCGCGGCAAGATCGGCGGCATGATGCAGCGAGGAGAAGCGCAGGTGATCTCGGCGACGGTGCCGCTCGGCGAGATGTTCGGTTACTCGACCAAACTGCGCAGCATGTCGCAGGGGCGAGCGGTCTACTCGATGGAGTTCTCGCATTACGAGGAAGTGCCGAAGTCGAAGGCCGAAGAGATCATCAGCAAGGTGAAGGCGTAAGCCTCACCCACTCATTCACTACCCAACACCAGAATCGAACCATGGGCAAGGCAAAGTTCGAGCGGAACAAGCCGCACGTGAACGTGGGAACGATCGGCCACGTCGATCACGGCAAGACGACGACGACGGCCGCTCTCACGAAGATCTCGGCGGAAAGCTACGGCACCAAGTACATCGCGTACGACGAAGTCGCCAAGGCGTCTGAGTCACAGGGCCGTCGCGACTCGACGAAGATCATGACGATTGCGACATCGCATGTGGAATACGAGACGGCGAACCGTCACTACGCACACGTGGACTGCCCGGGCCACGCCGACTACGTGAAGAACATGATCACGGGTGCGGCGCAGATGGACGGCGCGATCCTTGTGGTGTCGGCCGTGGACGGCCCGATGCCGCAGACGCGTGAGCACATCCTCCTGGCGCGCCAGGTGAACGTGCCCTCGGTGGTCGTGTTCCTCAACAAGTGCGATCTCGTGGAAGACGAAGAGCTCCTCGACCTCGTCGAGCTCGAAGTCCGCGAGTTGCTGTCGAAGTACAACTATCCGGGCGACGACGCACCGGTGATCCGTGGATCGGCGATCAACGCGATCAACGGCGATCCGAAGTGGGTGGCCGAGTTCATGAAGTTGTACGAAGCTCTGGATAACTACATCCCGGAGCCGATGCGTGAGATCGACAAGCCGTTCCTCCTCCCGGTCGAAGACGTGTTCTCGATCACGGGTCGTGGCACGGTGGCGACGGGCCGTATCGAACGCGGCATCGTGAAGGTCGGCGAAGAAGTGCAGCTCGTCGGCTACAACGCCGAGAAGAAGACGATCGTCACGGGCGTCGAAATGTTCCGCAAGCTGCTGGACGAAGGACGCGCCGGCGACAACGTCGGTCTCCTCCTCCGTGGCGTGGACAAGAAGGACATCGAGCGCGGCATGTGCTTGGCCAAGCCGAACTCGATCAAGCCGCACACGAAGTTCCACTCGGAAGTGTACGTCCTTACGAAGGAAGAGGGCGGCCGTCACACGCCGTTCTTCAAGGGCTACCGTCCGCAGTTCTACTTCCGCACGACCGACGTGACGGGCACCATCGAATTGCCGGAAGGCATGGAAATGGTGATGCCGGGCGACAACGTCCAGATGACGATCGAACTGATCATTCCTATCGCCATGGAAGAGGCCCTGCGCTTCGCCATCCGCGAAGGTGGTCGTACGGTTGGCGCCGGCGTCGTCACCAAGATTCTTGCCTGATAACAACCGGCGGGGCGTTGTCGCCAACTGACAACGCCCCGCTTGGTCGTTCCTTTACCGAGAGTATCCTGATGGCTGGCCGTATCCGAATTCGCCTCAAGGCTTTTGACCACGCCGTGATCGACCAGGCGTCGGCTGACATTGTGCGTACCGCTGAAAAGACGGGCGCTCAGGTGTCGGGTCCGATTCCTTTGCCGACGAAGACGCAGCGATGGACCGTGTTGCGCTCGCCGCACGTGGACAAGAAGTCACGCGAGCAGTTTGAACTGAAGACGCACAAGCGTGTGATCGACATTCTCGATTCACGTGCCGGTACGGTGGACGCGCTGACGAAGCTCGATCTGCCCGCGGGTGTGGATGTTGAGATCAAGGTCGAGTAGGGAGGCGGGAGGTCGGAGATACCAGCTCAGTACCAAGTACTCAGTAGTGATCTCCGCACACCATCCTCCCGACTCAATACTCAGTAGTTCAGTAGTACAGAGTGCGCCGCACACGGCGACGTGCTCCATAGTCCAACGGTGAGGCTTTGCCTCCCGCGACTCGTACGGTTTCAGAGGGCATCATGATCGGCATCATCGGCAAAAAGCTGGGTATGACCCAGCTGTTCAACGAGCAGGGGCAGCAAGTGCCCTGCACCGTGGTGGAGGCCACGCCCAACCCTGTCACGAAGGTCATGACGGTGGCGGAGGCGGGTTTCGGCGCGGTGGAGCTCGGATACGGCGCGCAGCGCGTCGCACGCGAGAATAAGAAGGGTGAGCGTACACCGCGCGGACGTCGCGCGACGAAGGCGGAAGTGGGACACGCGAAGAAGGCCGGCCTGGATGCGCCGCCAGCCGTGCTCCGCAGCTTCCGCACTGACGACGCGCCCGGCAAGAATGCCGAGGCTCCGACGTACGCGGTGGGCGATGTGATCAAGGTCGACATCTTCACGCCTGGCGAAAAGGTGAAGGTCGAAGGCACCACGAAGGGTCGCGGCTTCCAGGGCGTGGTGAAGCGCCATGGATTCCACGGCGGTCCGAACACGCACGGTAACACGAAGCACCGCAAGCCTGGATCCATCGGCGCGGGCACGGATCCGTCGCGCGTTATCAAGGGCAAGAAGATGCCGGGTCAGTACGGCAACGTCCGCCACACGGCGATCAGCATCCGTGTCGAGAAGGTGGACGCAGAGCGCAATCTCATTTACCTGCGCGGCAGCGTGGCGGGGCCGACCAACGGCATCGTCTTCGTGCGCAAGCAGGGTTGATCATGACGGAAGAAACCAAGACACTCGAAGCGCCGGTGTACTCAGCGCAGGGCAAGCAGGGCGGCACGCGCGCTTTGCCCGACATGTTTGACGGCATCGTCAACATGCCCGTGATGCACCAGGCCGTGAAGGCGTTCCTTGCCAACCGTCGCCAGGGCACTGCGAAGACGAAGACACGCGGCGACGTGACCGGCGGCAACCAGAAGCCCTGGAAGCAGAAGGGCACAGGTCGTGCGCGTCAGGGTTCCACGCGTGCGCCAAACTGGCCGGGCGGTGGTACGGTATTCGGTCCGATCCCGCGCAGCTACACGCAGATCGTGCCCAAGCAGGTGCGTTCGTTGGCGCGCAAGAGCGCGTTCAATGCACGGGCCCGTGAGAACGCGGTGAAGCTGGTGGAGGCGCTCAACTACAGCGCGCCGAAGACCAAGTCGATGCTGGCGCTCTTTGAGAAGCTCGGCATTACCGGGAAGAAGGTGCTGCTCCTCACGGACGGTGTGAAGCCGAACGTGTACCTGAGCGCGCGCAACCTGGCGCATGCCCACGTGATGCCGTTCAGCGATGCGAGCACGTACCACATTCTCTGGTCGGATGTGGTGGTGATCGAATCCTCGGCGCTGACCCCGACCACGGTGGAGAGCTAAGCCATGGCGTCTATCCATCGCATCATCATGCGCCCGATCATCACGGAGCGCACGTCAGCGAACTATCAGGATCGCGGCGAATACACGTTCGAAGTGGCGCCAGACGCCAACAAGTTCGCTATCAAAGCGGCCGTCGAGCAGTTGTTCGGCGTGAAGGTGACGGGCATCTGGACGTCGAATGCGCGTGGCAAAGCGCGTCGCGTCGGACAGTCCATCGGCCGCCGTCCACATACCAAGAAGGCAATTGTGAAGCTGCGTGACGGCGACACGATTGCGATCTTCGAGGGCTGAGTCGCATGGGAATCCGTCAATTCAAGCCGGTCAGTAAGGCGTCGCGTTTCCGCTCGGTCTCGGATTTTGCCGAGATCACGCGGACCACGCCGGAGAAGTCGCTGCTCGAGCCCATCAAGAAGTCCGGTGGCCGAGACAATCATGGCCACATCTCGATGCGTCGCATCGGTGGCGGTCATAAGCGCATGTACCGCATCATCGATTTCAAGCGCAACAAGCACGGCATGCCGGCGGTTGTCAAAGAGATCGAGTACGATCCGAATCGCTCGGCGCGTATCGCGCTGGTCGAGTATGCGGATGGCGAGAAGCGTTACATCCTGCACCCGAAGGGACTGAAGCAGGGTGATGCGGTGGTGTCGGGCCCGGGTTCAGATGTGCGGACGGGCAATGCGATGCCGCTCAAGGAAGTGCCGCTCGGTACGTCGGTGCACAACATCGAGCTGAAGATTGGCAAGGGCGGCCAGATGGCCCGCTCTGCCGGAGCGTTCGCGCAGGTTGTGGCGAAGGAAGGCGAGTACGTGACGCTGCGTTTGGGCAGCACGGAAATGCGCCTCATTCACGGCAACTGCTCGGCGACCATCGGCGAAGTCGGCAACTCGGAGCATGAGTTGCAGTCGCACGGCAAGGCGGGCAAGAGCCGCTGGCTGGGCAAGCGTCCGAAGGTGCGTGGTGAAGTCATGAACCCCGTCGATCACCCGCATGGTGGCCGTACGCGTGGTGGCCGGAACGTTGTCAGCCCGTGGGGCAAGCCCGAGGGCGTCAAGACGCGCAACAAGAAGAAGTCGTCGCAGCGTCTCATCGTGCGCGGCCGCAAGCGCGGCCGGGCGACGCAGTAACCGCCAGGCGAGCCGAGAACCGATATGTCGAGAAGTATCAAGAAGGGTCCATTCGTTGCTGAGCGCCTCGAGGCGAAAGTCGTCGGGATGAATGCTCGTAGCGAGAAGAAGGTCGTGAAGACGTGGTCGCGGGCGAGCACCATTCTCCCCGAGTTCGTCGGTCACACCTTCGCCGTCCACAACGGGAACAAGTTCATTCCGGTGTACGTGACGGAAAACATGGTGGGGCACAAGCTTGGCGAATTCTCGCCGACGCGTCTGTTCCGCGGTCACGCGGGTCAGAAGGCGGCCGACAAGAAGGTGAGCGGCGTGCCGAAGGGAGGCAAATAAATCATGGCCAAGGCTGTGAAGACCGGCATCGAGGCGCGCGCGATTCAGCGCACGACGCGGCAGTCGCCGTACAAGATGCGCCTGGTCATCGATCAGATCCGCGGACATCGCGTCAACGACGCGCTCGCGCTGCTGCGCTTCAGCAAGAAGCATGCATCGGAGCAGATCGAAAAGACGTTGTTGAGCGCGGTGGCAAACATTCAGCAAGCGGCCCGTGCGGCCAACACGACGGTGGATGAAGACGCGTTGGTGATCACGAAGGG
>JAGNMU010000137.1 GCA_017991005.1 Gemmatimonadaceae bacterium
TGATAGTCCTGATGTTCGCCGCGGGAGAACGCCACCGCGGGAATGCCGTAGCGGGCGTAGCTGTAGTGATCGGCGCGGCAGTAGTACTGCAGCGGATGTCCCGGCGTATCGAAGGTGTAGTCAAACGCAAAGGGTTTGGGTTGCTTCGCGTTGGCGCGCTCGAGGTATTCGCCAAACTCGCGCGAGATGCGCTTGGCGCCGATCACCTCGAGATACGTGTCACCGCCCGCGCCGGTTCCGCTGCGCGGAAAGTCGGTGGCCGTGCCGCGCCCCACCATATCCTGGTCGATTTCACCGACGATGGAGTCGATGGGTACCGTCGGGTGGTCGGAAAACCACCGTGATCCGAGCAATCCCGCCTCTTCGCCGGTGTGGCTGACAAACAGAATCGACCGCTTCGGTTTGACCGGCATGCCGGCCAGCGCTTCGGCGATTTCCAGCATCGACGCCGTCCCGGAGCCATCGTCGTCCGCGCCATTGCGAATGGAGTCGAGACGCGGCTTTCGGATCGCGCGCAGACTGTCGAGGATCAGGCGGATGCGTGACCACTCGCCGTCGCTGGGTCGGCGCACCGGGGAATCGGCGCCCATGGGCCGCATCACGGTGTTGAAGGCGCGCAGTGAATCGTGATCGACGGGAGACTGATCGTAGCCCACATGATCGTTGTGCGCGGTGAGCGAGAGGTACTGGTTGCGTAGCACCGGATCGGACCCACGCAGAATGCCCACCACATTGCGCGCGGCGAATGGCACCGGTGCGCGGGAGAAGTCAACGTGCCCACGCAGCGCGCCACCCGTGGCGCCCGGCGCCCGAGACGCCGGCGCACCGCCCAGGATGCGGGCCGCGGCAGCGCGCGCGATGTAGACGATGGGAATGGTGCGCGGATTGCGCGACGTGTCGGCCACGGGCCGCCCGACACGCAGACGTGCGGTGTTTTCGGCGGGTACGTCGTCGAGTGCGGCAACAAACAGCGCCTGCGCATCGCGATATCGGCTGGCCTGCACGGTGGCCAGGCGAAACGGCATCCCCACCGGCACATGAACCAGCACGACCTTGCCGCGCGCGGCGTCGGGCGCGATCCAGTTGGTGGTGTCTGCCGTGGAGCCGGCGTAGACAATGTCCACACCGTCAAAGCGCCGAGCGGGCGCGAGACTGTTGCCCGGCAGGAAATCGCGGAAAACCACCAGCGATTCGGCGCCCGAGGTCAGCGTCGATGTCGGGTCGACGGCCACGGTCCAGAGCGGAACCACCTGAAACCACGTCCCGTTGTCACCCGCGGGCTCGAGCCCGAGCCGCGCGAACTCACCGGCAACATAGGCGGTCGCGGAGAATGCTCCGGCGCTCCCCGACTCCCGACCCATCGTGGAATCGTCGGTAATGCGGAAGAGGCGGGATCGAAGGTCCGCTTCGGTGATGGGCGTGGTGGTGGCGGCGTTGGCCGGTCGCGCACCGCCGCTCGGGCGCTGCGCGGCCGCCGTCTCGGCGGCGAGTGAGAGACACAAAGCAGCGGCCGACAGAACACGGCACGCGCCGAATCCGGCTGCGGAGAGCGAGAAAGTCGTCATGCGCACAAGGATCCGCCCCGCGCCGCAAACGGCAAGTCTTCCGTGACCAATGCACCCGGAGCGATGATAAGTCGTATGACAGCCGATCAGCTCTTCCAACTGGCCAATCCGGTCGTTCTCCCCGGGTGGGCGTTGTTGATCTTTGCGCCACGATGGCGCGGGTCCATTCCGACGGTGCGCACACTCATCGTCCCGCTGCTTGCCGTGGCGTATGCGGCGCTGATTCTCGCCCGATTCGGTGCGACCGAAGGCGGTTTCGGTTCGCTGGCCCAGGTGCAACTGCTCTTCGCCGATCCCTACACGCTCGTGGCGGGGTGGATTCACTATCTCGCGTTCGACCTGTTCATCGGGGCCTGGATCGTGGAGGATGCCCTTTCACGCGGCGTGCCAGCGTGGCTGCGCATTGGTGTCCTGCCATTCACCTTCATGTTCGGCCCGATGGGCCTGCTGCTCTATCTGGCGGGTCGCATGGCGTTTGCGACCCCACGGGCCGAACGTAGCGCCGCATGACCCGTGTCCTCGACCAACTGCGTCGTCGGAGCGCGCCACTGACGGCGCTCGCGGTGATGCACCTGGCCATGCTGGCGGTGTTCCTCGTCGCCGGCGCGTTGGACGACACGCTCATCCTCGGCATCAACCGCTGGATCAAGCCGGCCAAGTTCGCGATCTCCATTGCGATCTATCTCGCGACCATCGCGTGGCTGCTGCCGGACACCGGTGTGGTCGACCGGGCCCGCGCTCGCGTGGTGGCCATCATCGGCGCCACGCTGACGTACGAGATGCTGGCCATCGGCCTGCAGGCGGCACGCGGCACCACGTCGCACTACAACATCGCCTCCGCGTTCGATGCGGCGATATTCAGCAGCATGGGGGCGGCCATTCTTGTGAATACGCTGGCCGCCGCCTATCTCGCACGCGGCGCATGGCGGCGGTTGCACCGCGAACCGTCTGGCTATCAGTCGGGAATCGTGGCGGGCTTCGCGCTCTTTCTGGTGGGCAGTGCGATCGGAGGCTGGTTGGTGAGCAACAATGGGCATACCGTCGGTGCCCCCGACGGCGGACCCGGCTTGCCACTGGTCAATTGGAGCCGCGAGAGCGGCGATCTCCGCATCGCGCACTTCGTCGGACTGCATGCGCTGCAGTTCCTGCCGCCGGTTGGCCTGCTGTGTGGGGCGCGCGTCGTCTGGATCGCCGCAGGGGCGTGGCTGCTCCTTACGGGCGCACTGGCCCTGCAGGCCGGCATGGGCCTGCCGCTGTTCCGCTGAACGCCCAATCACGCCTCGGCCGGTTGCTCTGCCGCCCAGCGGTCTGCAAACTAGCCCGTAGTCACTCTGTCGCTCCCCTCCCGCAGTCTCACGTCCCGCCTCGTCCCACCGGAGTCCCGATGTCACTCCCTTCACGCCACCGGACCGTCCTGTCCGCACTGGCGTTCTTCGCCACCGCTCCCGCACTTGGCGCCCAAGCCGGCGCCGTGGCGCAGGAGTTTGAGAAGCTCCACTTCCGTTCGATCGGTCCCGCCACGATGTCCGGCCGTGTTGCCGACGTCGCGGTGTACGAAGCCAACCCCGCGATCTACTACGTGGGCACGGCGCACGGCGGCGTGTGGAAGACCACCAGCAACGGTACGATGTTCACGCCCTTGTTTCAGGATCAGGGGCTGATCGCCATCGGTGACGTGGCGGTGTCGCAGACCAATCCCGATCTGGTGTGGGTCGGTACGGGCGAGTCGAACAACCGCCAGAGCACGTCGTGGGGTAGCGGCGTGTACAAGTCGACCGACGGTGGCAAGACGTTTGCGCTGATGGGATTGCCCAACTCGAAACACATCAACCGCATCATCATCGACCCACGGAACAACGACGTCGTGCTCGTCGCGGCCACCGGTCCGCTGTTTGGATCTGGCGGTGAACGTGGTTTGTTCAAGACCACCGATGGCGGCAAGAGCTGGAAGCAGGTGCTCGTCGGCGACGCCGACACGGGCGCGAACGATCTCGCGCAGTCGCTCAGTGATCCGAATACGCTGTACGCGACCATGTATCAGCGTCGGCGCACCGCCTGCTGCATGAACGGTGGCGGTCCTGGCAGCGGCATGTGGAAGTCCACCGACGGTGGCGACACCTGGACGCGACTGAGCAACGGCGGCTGGCCCGCCGGCTCGCTCGGGCGCATTTCGGTAGACGTGTTCCGTGGCAACGCCAACATCGTGTACGCCGCCGTCGAAGGGCCGGCTGGCGCCGGAGGACGCGGCGCGCCAGCGGCTGATGAGAGTGCACCCGCTGGCGGTGCCGCTCCCGGCGGCGGTCGCGGCGGTGCGGGCGCGCAGGCGGGCGCCACCGGCGTCTATCGCTCCGCCGACGGCGGCGCGACGTGGACCAAAGTCAGCAGCACCAATCCGCGCCCGATGTACTTCAGCCAGATGCGCGTCGATCCCAACAACGCGGATCGCATCTACATGGGCGGCGTGGGCATGCACATGTCCGTCGACGGCGGCAAGACGTTTGAGACCGATGTCGCGCTCGTCACGCACGACGACGTGCATGCCATCTGGATCAATCCGAAGAATTCCGACCACGTGCTGATCGGCAACGACGGCGGACTGGCCGTGTCGTACGACATGTCGCGTACCTGGCAGTTCATTCCGAATCTGCCGGTGGGCCTGTTCTACCATGTCGGGTTCGACATGGAGACGCCGTTCAACGTCTGCGGCGGCATGCAGGACAACTACGACTGGTGTGGACCCAGCGCGTCGCGCATGAACCGCGGCATCTTCAACTACGACTGGTTCCAGATTCAGGGCGGCGACGGGTTCGTGGCCATTCCCGACCTGCGCGACTCGCGCATCATCTACACCGAGTCGCAGGACGGCAACATGACCCGCCGCAACAAGGTGACTGGTGAATCGAAGTCGATTCGCCCGACACCGCAGAACGTCACCAACCCCACCGCAGGCGAAGCGTACCGTTTCCACTGGGACGCGCCGCTGATGTTGTCGCCGAACAATCCCGGCATTCTCTACGCCGCGGCGCAGCGCGTCTTCCGCAGCACGGATCGCGGTGATTCGTGGGAAGCGATCAGCCCGGATCTCACCAAGAACGAGAAGCGCGACGATCTCGTGACGATGGGGCTCAAAGGCAGTGAAATCACCATCTCACGCAACGACGGCATCTCGCAGTGGCCGACGATCGTGAACATGGCCGAGTCGCCAAAGATGCCTGGTGTGTTCTATACCGGCACCGACGACGGCACGGTCAGCATGTCGAAGGATGGCGGCAAGACCTGGACGAACATCACGAAGAATCTTCCGCGCTTCCCCGAGGGCCACGCCTTCGTGAGTGAACTGGTGCCGTCCCGCTTCGATGCGGCCACGGTGTACGTCACCGTCGACAATCACCGTCTCAACGACTACGACCCGTACGTGTGGGTCAGCACCGACTTTGGCGCTTCATTCAAACCGCTGACGAACGGACTCACCGGCGAAGTGGTCAAGACGCTCACCGAAGACACGCGCAATCGGGACGTCCTGTATGCGGGCACGGAAACGGGCATTTTCCTGACGCTCGATCGCGGCGCCAACTGGCGCCGGCTCAAGGCCAACTTCCCCACGGTGCGTGTGGACGAGCTGACCATTCATCCGCGCGACAACGCGTTGCTGGTGGCGACGCATGGCCGTGCGCTCTGGATTCTCGATCACCTCGAGCCGATTCAGGAGTATTCGGCGGCGCAAAAGGCGGATGTCGCGCTCTTCACGCCGGGTCCGTCGCTGCAGTGGAAGAACAAAGACGACCGCAACGACGAGTTCTGGGGACATCAGTTCTTCACGGGCGAAAACCCGCCCGTCGAAACGGTGCTGCAGCTCAACTTCACCAAGCCGGTCACGAAGCCCGCGCTGCGAATCACCGACGCCCGTGGAGCGGTGATTCGTGAGCTGGCCATTCCCGACGCGAAGAACGTCGCGGGCATCCAGACGATGTGCTGGGACCAGCGCGTCGAGCCGATCGCCGCTGCGGCCGCACCGGCCGGTGGCCCGGGCGCGGGTCGCGGAGGCGGCGGTGCCGGTCCAGGTGGCGGCGCCGGTCGCGGCGCGGCGATCGCCGGTTACCCGGTGCCACTCCCGGAAGTGGGATACCAGGCGGAGAACCCGTGTGCACCGGCGGGCGGCGGCGGGTTTGGTGGCGGCTTCGGTGGACGTGGCGGCGGTGGTGGCGGGCAGGGACCACAGGTCATGCCGGGCAGCTACAACGTCGCGTTGCTGGTGGACGGCAAGGTGACGGCAACCAAGCCGCTCAAGATCGTCATGGACAAGGAAGTGCGACTCACGGAACTCGAGCGCACGCGCTACAACGCGATCGTGATGGATCTGCATGCGCTGCAGAAACGTGGCAGCGATGTATCCGCGCAGCTGACCTCGCTCTATGCCGAAATGCAGAAGGCGTCACCGAAACTCGACTCCAGTGCAGCGCCGGCCGCGGTCAAAACGCAGTTCGCGGATTTCCGAAAGGAGTTTGATGCGGTGCGTGCGAAGTTCGGGATCGGCATTCCGGCAGTGGGCTTTGGCCCGCCGGGTGCGGGTGCTGCCGGCGCAGGCGGTGCCGGTGGTCGAGGTGGTGCGCCGGGCGCGGCCGCCGGAACCAACGTGCTGGGCAACGTCGGGACGGTGAAGAACGCGATCATGGGTGCGTGGGAAATGCCCAGTGATGCGCTCATGAAGCAGGTGGCCGACGTCAAGGTGAAAGTGCCGGCTGCCATCGCGGAAGCCAACGCGCTGATGTTGAAAGCGCGTGCGGTGTCGAAGGCGGTGTCCGGGTATGGCGTGACCATTCTGGTGCCGTAAGCAGGAACAACAGGCAACGCGCTACGAGCGTCTGGCCACACCCGACCCCGGTCTGTCGACGGGGAGGGCATCCGCCGGAAGCTCGTAGCGCGTTGCTCACATGGTGTACACTCACAGTGGAGTCCGCGTGCGTATCGCCGTTGCCGTGATGACTGCCGTTCTGCTGTCGGGCCCGATGCACGCCCAGTCAACCGACCCCACCGCGGCGCTCCTGTCGCAGCTCATTCGCATCAACACCAGCAATCCGCCGGGGATGACGCAGGGGATCGCCGATCTGCTGGCCCCGCGATTTCGCGCCGCCGGCTTTACGGTCGATGTGATTCCCACGCCCGATTCCGCGAAAGTGCATTTCATCGCGCGACTCAAAGGGGATGGGAGCAAACGTCCGATCCTCTTGGCGGCACACGCCGACGTCGTCGGAGTGGAGCGCGAAAAGTGGAGCGTCGATCCGTTCGCGGGCGTCATCAAGGACGGTCATGTCTACGGCCGTGGCGCGATCGACTTCAAGGGCGGATTGGCCGTCTTTGCCATCGCCGCCCTGCGCCTGGCCGAGCAGAAGGTCCCACTCGCCCGTGATGTGATCTTTCTCGCCGAAGCAGACGAGGAAGGACAGCCGATGAATACCAGTTGGTTGGCGCGATCACACTGGGACAAGATGGACGCCGAATTTTCACTGAACGAAGGCGGGTGGATCATCAAGGGTGACGATGACCGCGTGCGGTATGTCAGTATCTCCACGGCCGACAAGACCGTGATGGGCGTGACGCTCACGGCCACGGGCACCTCGACGCACTCCTCAATGCCGTTGGCAGACAATGCGCTGACCACCATCGGACGGGCACTCGCCAGACTGGGCGCGTTCGAACCGCCCGTGCAGCTCACGGAGGAAAACAAACAGTTCTTCCTCACGCTCGCGAAAACGAGCACCGGGGCAACCAGTCGCTACTTCCGTGACTTGGTGAACGGGACGCCCGCTGAGGTACGTGTCGCCGACAGTGTCGTCTCACAGGACCCGCTCTTGCACGCGATCATGCGCAACACGATTGCACCGGTGATGATGAACGCGGGTTTCCGCACGAACGTGATTCCCGGGTCGGCAGAAGCCACGCTCAATCTCCGTCTGATTCCAGGGACGGATCAGGCGGCGATGATCAAAACCATCGAGCGCGTGATCGATGATCCGCGCGTGACGGTGAAAATCGCCGGCGGCGCGCGCCCCGCTGCTGCCGCCCCTGCTGCGGCCGCCGCTGCTCCCGCTGCTGCTCCCGCAACGCCTGTGTCGTCGCGGCCAAGTGCGACGCCGTCGAGTGTCAACACGGAGCTCTATCAGGCGCTGGCCCGCGAATCCAAGGCCGAATGGCCCTCCGCCGAAGTCACACCCTATCTGTTTCAGGCCGGCACCGATGCGGCCGCGTGGCGCTCACGTGGCATCCCCGTGTACGGCATCTATCCGTATCCGATCAGCAACGACGAACTCAGGCGCATGCACGGCAATGACGAACGGGTCAGCGTGCGCTCCCTGACGCAGGGGACCAACATGATCTTCCGGACGTTGGTGGCCGTGGCCGGGAAGCGGTGACGGCACGCACGATCGATGCAGTCGGCAGCACGCACGATGCCGTGTTTCGAAAAGTTGGCGCGCGCGTGCTGCCGTTGCTTTTCGTCTGCTACATCGTGGCCTATCTCGATCGTGTGAACGTCGGGTTTGCGAAACTGCAGATGACCGCCGCGTTGTCACTGTCGGACGCGGCGTACGGATTCGGCGCCGGCATCTTCTTCATCGGGTACTTCCTCTTCGAGGTACCCAGCAATCTCATCCTGCAGCGCGTGGGTGCACGCGTCTGGATCGCACGCATCATGATCACGTGGGGCGTGGTCTCGGCCGCCTTCGCGTTCGTGGCGCACATCCCGTGGGGGCCGTTGCCGGCGTTGTTCGGCGTGCCGCCTGTCGAGTTCAGCTTCTACGCGCTGCGCATGGTGCTGGGGCTGGCCGAAGCCGGCTTCTTTCCGGGCATCATTCTCTACCTCACGTACTGGTATCCGTCGGCTCGTCGTGCGCGCGCCGTTGCCATGTTCATGACCGCGATCGCCGTGGCCAACGTGGTCGGTGCACCACTCTCGGGTGCCATCATGCAGTTCGCCGACGGCACGGCCGGGTGGGAGGGATGGCAGTGGCTCTTCGTCCTCGAAGCGCTGCCATCGGTCGTCCTTGGTTTCGTGATCTGGCGGGTCCTGCCCGATGGGCCCTCGTCTGCCCAATGGCTGACGGCTGACGAGCGCGCCGTCGTCGAGCAGGAGATTGCAGACGATCGCGCGCGGCTGGCCGGGGCATCAGTAGCGCAGACCAGCGCCCTCGCGGCGTTTGCGAACTGGCGTGTCTGGGCCATGGCCTTTGTGTATCTCACCGGCACCTTCGCGATGTACGGCGTCAATTTCTGGATGCCGACCATCATTCAGGAACTGGGCATCGCGAAGAACGACTTTCTCAAGGTCGGTCTGGTGACCATGATCCCGTGGGGCGTGGCCGGCGTCGCCATGGTCTGGTACGGCGCGCACTCGGATCGCACGGGGGAACGACGCTGGCACGCGTCGGGCGCACTGCTGCTCACGGCCGCCGGTCTGGCGCTGCTGGCGGTGGCCGGTCATGCCGCCGTGATGTCGGTCGTGGCACTCACGCTGATTGCCAGCGGCGTCCTGGGCTTTCTGGTCACCTTCTGGGCCGTGCCCACCGCCTTACTGCGCGCCTCGGCTGCGGCAGCCGGTATTGCCTGGATCAATTCGGTGGGCAACCTCGGCGGACACTTCGGGCCCGATCTCATCGGTCGCATTCGCGAAGCCACCGACGCCGCCACTGATGCATTTTGGGCGCTCGCACTGATTGCCGTCTCGGGCGCCCTGATGATGCTGATGGCCACGACGCGGGTACGCACATGACCGACGCCGAACGGTTCTCGCAACTCAAGCAGCTCTTTCTCGACGCCCTCGATCAACCCGACGCGTCACGTAGCGCCTGGATTGATGCACAGCCCGTGGATGCAGCGCTCCGGGATGAAGTGCGCAGCTTGCTCGGACATGCCGCGGAGCGGCTGACGGAGAAGCTGGCGCCGCCCATGACCATGATGCGTGAGGCGGTGCAGGAGTTCGAAACCTCAACCGTCATCGGTCGCACGATTGGCGCGTATTCGGTCACGCGGCTGGTCGGGTTTGGCGGCATGGGCGCCGTGTACGAGGGCAGTCGAGTCGATGAGCAGTTCACCATGCGCGTCGCCATCAAGC
>JAGNMU010000613.1 GCA_017991005.1 Gemmatimonadaceae bacterium
TTCGACCGCGACGGTTGCCAATCCCCGTTCGCTCGCAAACCCCGTGTCGCGCGGCGCGCGGCGTAGCATTTCGCCTGCATCGTGCGTCGACACGGCCCCGCCTCGTCCAAGCATGGATTCAGCCCGACCGCCTCGCGGAATGGACATCGGCAGCGGTGCCGCGCGTGACGTCAGCTTCTTTTGCAGTCGATCGATGGACCGGCTGAGTTGCGCATGCTCCATGAATCCCGGCGGCGCCACCAGGTGTGCACCCGCGGCCGACACGTGACGGTTGGCGAGCGCCAGCGCGACATCCAACGGTTCGTTGTGCGACAATTCGCGCACCAGCGCCGCGAACCAGTCGGCCGCAAGCGACGGGGAAACCGGCACGAATGCGACAGCGGATACGGGAAACCGCTCGCCCAGTTGCACGAGGGTCTCGGTGACCACATCGGACGACGCCTGCGCGTTCGACATCCAGACCACGAGTCCCGTGGAGGGGCGACTCTTGGCCGACGACGTCGCGCGAAGAACGGCCGCCTCTGGTCCGCGCAGCAGAAGCATGTCCGCTTCCATGGCCCGGTCCACCGCGGCAATGGACACGAGCGGCTTGAGCCACGGCTGCGCGGATATCTGTGCGATGTCCGACCGAAGTGCGACGCCGTCGGCGAGACTTGCGAAGGCGACGTCAATCGGCCACTTCCAGGCAATCGGTTTGCCGCGCAGCGTGCGCTCAGCCCACACCGATCGCGCCTGCACCATGGTGTCATCACGGAGTACCTCCGCGACGCGTGGTGCGGACGGACCGTTGAGGACCCGGAGCCGTAGTGCTCGGCGATCAAACAGTTTCGCCCACCGGGCCTCGAGACGTTGCGTCAGGAGGTCAGAGAGTGGAAACCGGCGCAGCAGCTCCACAACACCGGCGTCGATATCGAGCGGTTGCAGTGGGTTGGTAATCACGTGCGATTGGGCCCACGCATCAGCCCATTCCGCGAGGTCCGCAGCGTTGGTGATGTCAGCAGGAACAGTACGCACAGCCGCGAGCGCTGCACCCACCAGCGCGAGGACAGCGCCGCGCGCGTCAGCGGCCGGCACGGGCGCCGCCGCGCGGGAGTCAGACGAGTCGGTCATGAGTGCCTCGTCACGTAACGGACATGGTCAGCAGCGCCTCGAGCGCTTGAGTGGTAACGGAGTCCGCGGCAGCGAGCTTCGCGCGGCAGGCGCGGTCGAACTTCTTCTTGCCAGATATCGCACGGAAGTCACGGCCGGGATTGTGCGACAGCGGGCAACTTTTTGCCCCGGTCACGTGTGTGCCGAGCTGGCCGTAGAAGCCGGCCAGTCCGCTCACCATCACGTTCGCGATCACGCGATCGGTGGTCGATCCCTGTGGTTTGAGCGCGTCAAAACCCGCCGCCGAAAAGATGATGACGGGCGGCTTTCGGTCATCGGGCCACCAGCCGAAGCGATTGAGTTCCGTCGCATCACGCATCCAGTGCCGCGTGACGCAGGCGACGAGGTGCACGCCCAACTCCACCGATTTGCCCTGCAGGCGGCGCGCCAGTCGCTCCGCCACAAGGTACGGCCGTGCCTTGTCCGTTTCGAGATCCCAGATGTCGAGTGGTACGGAAAGATCGGCCAGTTCAAACGCAAAGTGTGTCTGCGCCGCGGTCATCTTGACCAACGTCTCACGCAGCGCCGGGAACACACCGTCCATATCCCAGACGGCTACCTTCACGGCCCGCGCAGTGCTGCGGCGACGGGCACCGCGAGCGACCTGGGACGGTGCGCCGACCGTCGATGCGTCGGCGGCCCGCTTGGCATCGGCACCACGTGTCATGGCGCGACCGATGTTGGCGCCGCGCGGCGTGCACAGCGCGCGATTCGCATCGCGCGCGTAGAGTACCGGGATCGCCCAGTCGATCAGCTCGCCGTGATACGAGTAGTTCACAGCGATGCGCGCCTCGCGCGCCGAGTCACCGAGTGAACGCCCGTGTGCAAGCGACCAGTAGAAATGTTGCGCAAAGGAGGACGCGGATGAATCCAGGACGCTGTACTGGTTGGCCACCAGCGCCGGCAAGCCGTGCGCCACCAGCGACTGCGCAACGCCTTTGTTGAAATCAGAGAGACCGCCCTTCCCTGATTCGCATGCATTCAGAAACACCAGGCTCAACCCACGGCCGCCGAATATCTCGCGCACCGACCGTTGTCCGAGCATCAGCGATCCGCCGCGCTCGTCCTCAAAGACCAGACACCCTTCGTTGCGCGTCTCATCGTACACGCCATGCCCGATGAAATGCACGATGTGGTAGTGACCGGTCTGCAGCGCCTGCTGCAGACTTTTGGGCGTGGCGCGTGGCATGACATCGATGGTCACCAGTCCATCCGACACCAGTGAGGCAAAGCCGCGTGAAATCACGGCGGCCTCTTCGTCAACTGAGAGTCGCCCAAAACCCACCGGCTGCGCGGCGGCCACCAGAATCCGCAACGCGCCATCGACCGGCGTGATAGGTGCGGAGGGCACATTCGTGAGCACATTGCGCACGAAGTGAATCTCCTCGGTGGCGAGAAAACTCTGCCTCCCCGTGTCAAACGCAAACTCCCACGGCTTCTCGGCGATCCACGGGATCATCGACGTGAGCACAAGATCGAGTT
>JAGNMU010000614.1 GCA_017991005.1 Gemmatimonadaceae bacterium
CCACACCCGCGCCGGCCTCAAATCCTGCGCCGTGGTCGGAATCCGCCACGAGGTCGCCATCATCATTCTCGATCTCGATGTGTTTGTATGTCGCGCCCCCTTCCACGCGAAACGCAACGCGCTGGGAGGCAAGAATCGGATGCTCAAAGCGCAATCCCAGCGTATAGCCGGTCTCCTCGTAATCGAACGCGCTGAGTGCCGGCACGTTGTCGGCCGCAAAGTGCATGTAGTCCCAGCCACCATAGACATGCAGATGCGGCTGTAGACGAAAAGCGACGGTACCGCCCAGTCCCAAACCGGTGCCCAACTCGGTCGCACCAAGTTTTTGCGTGGGCGCCGCCGCCGCGGCGCGTAGGTCGATCGACACACGTTGCTGCGCGGAAAGCGACGGCGCCGCAGCGCAGATCGCAGATATGGCAACGATACACAGATATCGCATGGGTCGCTCCAGAGGTGCAGTTGAGATTGCAGTGAACACAGCGCGGTTGAACCGCGCGGGCAATATTTCGAGCAACTGACGGCTGGTACGTCAGCGAACTCCGCACAGTGTGTACGGACTGTTCGCGCGATCGCTGCGATCGGCTACTTCACCACGTTGTACGCAATGTGCCGAATTTCGAACTTGCCGTACGTCCACTCACCGTTCTTCTCGACCCAGTTCGCATCGCCAAGCGCGCCGATGCGCACGCCATCGACCTCGCGATATCCGGAGATCGGCGTGGACCACGGGACATTGCGACTGCTGTTGCCCTCTTCCTGTGTGCGATCGTTGGAGAGAAAGCCAACCAAGTCGCCGTCGGTGTTGAAGGTGAGCACGGCCGAGACGGTATTGCCTGCGTTGGTAAACGTCGCCCGGAGCGTGTGTGGGCCATCAGGGGCCCACGCGAACGGCAAATCGAGAACGGCGGCAGGCGCCATGACCACGATGTCATTCATCATCGTGACGGTCTCCGCGCGTGTCAGCGTGGGGCCGCTCGTGTTCACCATCGGCCAGAGACTCGCAATGCGCACGCGGAAGGTGGCTGCACGGTCGATGTACGCGTGCAGTACGTCGATAGGGACGCCGCCGCGTGACGCGTTCATGTAGAACAGGCGTGCCGGCGGATCGAAGAACTCGTACTGCGTGGCCGTCGCGGGCATCCAGGGCTCCGTCGCGCCACCTCGCATCTGCGCGTTGAACTCGATGCGCACGTTTCGCACGTGCGGACGACCGACCGCCCCCACGCGACGGAGATAGGTCTGCATCAGCGGTGGCAGTGGCGCGAGATCCGCGTCCGTGACCAACGGTGCCGGTCGAACCGGTCGCGCCAGCAACGCATCGCGGTGGCGCGCAAACTGCGAACGAAAACTGCCGGGCCGCGCGTCGATGGCGAGCAACAGCAGCGGCACCGCGATGATCACATTGGCCAGCGTACCGAATCTGGCGTCATTCCACGAACGCATGATCATCACTTGCGACAGCACCACGGCGGGAAGGGCGAGGCCCCACCACCAGGACGCACCGCGGGCTACCGAGACGGCGGTACCCAGCAGCAGCACTGCGGCTAACAGCCAGAGCGCGCCGCCCATCGTGGAGATGGGTGTGCGCAGCGCCGTGATTGGGGCCCAGCCGAACGCCTTGGCTGGGCCGAGTATGTGGATCAGGCCATGAATGCCGACCAACAGCACAAATGCGAACCGCATATGAACACTCCGAGAGAATACGGAGGCGCTTCACCTCACGCGCGCCTTCGCATTCGAACGCTATCACGATTCGAGTGCGGAGTCCGCCTGAGTCTGCAAACGAATTCGAGCGACGTGACTATTTCGTTGGAGCTGACGCTGATACTGACGGCAGTGGCACACGCACGGAAATTGCCCCGCGCAATTCACCTGGCGCATAGCCCACTGCCTTGTCGTCCGGGTAGCGGGTTGCCAGGAGTGCGCGCACTGCGGGTGAAATCTGCTCCGGCGTGCCATGGCAGGCCACACACCGATCCAGCAGCGTGATCGGACGGAACATGCGAAGCTCCCAGCTCCCGTTGGGGCCGGTGTGCGCCACCTCGGATCGCTCCGCCAATGGGCGTCCCGCCACACGCTCGGCCTCGTACAACTGCAGGATGCGTTGCTCGAGCGTGTCAGGTGCATTGAGCGCATTGCGCACGCGCGTTCCAACGCGCCGGATCTGCACACCGTCGTGCGAAAAGCGCGCGGTGAGCGCCTGTGCGGAATCGCTGCAAAACGCGACAGCCGCTTCGGGGCCGCCGGAATCGATGGCGCCAATGAGTTTGCCCATCAGCGCGGGGCCCAACGAATCGGCGGCCAGGCGGGCACGCGCCACCGACGCCGAGTCGGCGACAGGCGCTGAGTCCGCTACCGGAGCCGGACGATCGCCCTCGCTGCTGACACAGGCGTTGAGCGCGACGAGCGCGCTCACGCCAAGTGACATCGCACACAAACGTCGAACATGGGTCATCAAGAGCCTCGTTCGATCAGGGAGTGAATTCCCGCTGTGCGGATCCGATACCTCCGCCGTCGACGACATGCTGGTATCCCATCGACTCGAGCATCTGCGCGGCGAGCGCCGAGCGGCCGCCGCTGGCACAGTATAGCAGAATCTTGCTCTGCTTGGTCA
>JAGNMU010000615.1 GCA_017991005.1 Gemmatimonadaceae bacterium
CTCCGGAAGCGCCCGTTCGGCCTTCACAGCGGCTTCTGGCCAACCACGATCGTCGGGAGCGGGTTTGCCGCCGTCGGCAGCGAGTTGGTGCCATTGCCCAACTGGCCGAACTCGTTTCGACCCCAGCAGTACGTCGTAAGCCGGTTCTCCGAGACGGCGCAGGTGAAGCTTCCCGAGCCGGTGCCAATCCCGGCCACCCCCACCTCGGCCATCTTCATGCCGCCCGCACTCAGCACCGGACTCTGGCTGCTCGCCCCGCCCGCGCCCACCTGACCCGACGAGTTGCTGCCCCAGCAGTAGACATCGTGGGCCAGCGTCACCGCGCAGCTATGGCCGAATCCGCTTGCGATCTGAAGAAAGGTGTGCCCGCCGGCCACGGCCACTGGCGCCGAGGCGTCAGCCGTGCCGCCGTTACCGAGCCGTGAGCCGTTGCTGCCCCAGCAGTACGCGGATCCCGTCGTAGTCAGACCGCAGGCGAACTGGTAGCCAAGAGTGAGTGCGATGAAGCTGTGGTTGCCCGCGATGGGCGTCGGGACCGTGCGAAACGTGTTGCCGTACGAGATCTGTGTGCCATCACCCATCTGACCGAGGCCACTCGCACCCCAGCAGTAGCCCGCGCCGTTCATCGCGATGCCGCAGCTGAACGCCGGGCCTGCCTGAATCGCTTTCAGTGCCAGTCCGGTCGGTGCCAGCAGCGGGGCCGTGGGTGACGCTGTGGTACCGATGCCGAACTGCCCCCAGTCATTGTGTCCCCAGCAGTACGTCGTGTTGGCGAACGTGATGCCGCAGGCGTGATCGGCACCAGCCGACAGTTTGGCAAAGGTGATGTTGCCGGCCACGGCGAGCGGTGTGGCGGAATACCCAACACCGGACCCCGCGCCCAGCGCGCCCCACCCGTTGTTGCCCCAGCAGTAGGCTTTGCCATCGAGGCGCAGTCCGCAGGTGAAGCGCGCGAACGTGACCAACTGCGCAAACCGATGGCCGCCGGGCACCCGCACCGGAGACGACCGATAGAGGCCGTCGCCGACCACGTCGTCACCCAGTCGCGCGTCGGTGCCGTTGAGTCCCCAGCACCAGGCGATACCACCGCTGGCGAGGTCGCACGCGTGCTGGGTGCCGAGCGCGAGCGAACGGTACTTGATGACGACGACGCGGCTCACGGTGTGCGTCTTGCTACCAGCCTGCGCGGTGATGGTGACCGTGCCGCGATCGATACCGGTGAGCACGCCATCATTCGCACCGATGGTCGCCACGGCCGGGTTCGACGACGTCCACGTGATGGCGGCGCCGGGAATGCCCTGATTGTTGGCGTCTTTGACGAGCGCCACGAGGGTGCGCACATCGTAGGCCTCGAGCGTATCGAGCGCGCCGCCAATTTCGATGCTCGCCACCACGGCCGCGGGGGCGTTCACCGTAATCACCGCTTCAGCCGATTTGCCTTCACTGGTGGCGGTCACGCGTGCAACGCCTGCCGCAACGGCCACGACAGTACCGGTCGCGCTCACGGTGGCGGTTTGCGGTGCGTTGGACGACCACGTGATGGCGCGCCCCGTGAGCACGTTGTTCTGCGCATCGCGCGTGGTGGCGGCGAGTGTGACCGTGCCACCCACCTCGAGTGTGGTGGCCGCACTCGAGAGCTGCACACTGCTCACCGGCTTGGGCCCCGGATCCGGATTGGGCGTGGGCGACGTGGTGCTGTCGCCACCACCGCCGCAGGCGGCAATAGTCACGCTGGTCACCAGCATCAGCGTGGTCAGGGCAAGCGTGCGAAGCGTCTTCATCGATGCATCCTCTATATGGTGTCACGGGCACCGGCCCGATTGGTCAAACGGCGTCGACTCGGCGATCGCGCCACTCGCGCGGCCATGTCGTTGGTCAGTCAACACTACGGCGCACGTCTTACGGCCTGCTGGCCACGCGTGCGTCCGGTGAGCCATGCGTGCTTACGATCACTTACCAGACATTGGCGCGGTGTCAGAGGTCGTCGCGCGTGGCGGGCAACCAACAGCGTTTTCACCACCAAGGCACCAAGGCACAAAGGATGTGTTCGCTGTTCCTTTGTGCCTTTGTGCCTTCGTGCCTTGGTGGTTAAGCCTTTTGCAGTAACAGCCTCTGCCTGCCAATGCAGGTCTTCGGGCAAAGAATGCGATCAGGAAATCCAAGCGGAGGTGGGCGGCGTAGCTGTGACGTCACCCACCACGCGTCCTTCCTTTGCGCGGTGACCGTTCACCCGAATCAGGATTTCCGTATGACTCGTCCAGGCACCGGCCGCCGCTCATGGCGCACGATCGCACTCGTTGCGGCGGGCATCGTGACCGTTGGCATCACCACACAGCGCGTCCTCGCGTCCGATCACCAGGACACGCCCGAAGTTGAACTCAATCCCCGCATGGACATCAATGATGTCTATGCCTTCCCCGGCTCGGCCGCCGATCGCATTGCGCTCGTGCTGACCACGTCGAGTCCCATCGCCGGACAGAACGCGTCGTTCGATCCCAATCTGCTCTATCAGATCAAAGTCGATAACAGCGGCGACGCCGTGGAAGATCTGGTCTTTCAGATCACGTTCGATGAAGGCACCGGCGCGGCGCAGCGATACACCATTCGCGGC
>JAGNMU010000616.1 GCA_017991005.1 Gemmatimonadaceae bacterium
GCCATTGTCGCGATCCCGCACCGCGTCATGCTGACCTTCACCTCGGCGGGCCCAAAGACCATTGCGGTGCGCGCACGCGACTTCGAAACGCGCGCCCCGGTGACCTTTCAGGTGACCGTGACGGTAGTTCCCTAGCCGCGCACCACGTGAGCGCTGCCGCGCGGCGCCATGTATTTTCGGGAATGACTGCTTCTCGGGCCTGCACGCTCACGGCGTTGTTCTTCGGCACGGCCTTGTCGGCACAGGCACAGGTGCTGGTGCCGCCACGCGCCCCCTCATCGCCACAGCACTTCATCTACGTTGGTCGCGACCGCGAGCGCCTCACCGACTCGGCGTTTCTCAACCACCCGGCGATTGCTGGGGCGCAGGTGCGTTACACGTGGCGCGAACTCGAGCCGGCGCGTGATCAGTATGATTTTCGGCCAGTGGTTGATGACATCGCGACGTTGGCAGCGCACGGGAAACGTCTCTTCATCCAAGTCCAGGATGTGACGTTCTCCGAGAACCTGCCGGTGCCGGACTATCTGATGAGCGACGCCTTCGGCGGTGGAGCAGAACGAAAGTGGGAGTCCGGAGCGTCGGGTGTGCAGTTTGACGGATGGATCGCCCGTCGCTGGGATGCGCAGGTGCGCGGACGCTTTACGAGACTGCTCGATACACTCGGCAGCGTGGTCGCCGCACGGATAGCGGGGATCAATCTCCCGGAAACCGCCACGGCGTTCGACAACGGGAAGGCGCCGCCGCGTGGCTACTCACCGGACGCCTACGCCGAGGGTATCAAGCTGATGATGAGCGCCGCACGTCGCGCCTTTCCACACGCGGTGGTGATTCAGTACGCCAATTTCATGCCTGGTGACGACCCGCCGTCGACGCCGTTCTTGCGCGCGATCTATGCACACGCGGCTGCGACCGGCGTGGGCGTGGGCGGCCCGGACATTCTGCCGTTTCGGCGATTCCAGCGACTGAATAGCCTTCCGCTCATCGGGGGTCGACCGGCGCACGTCGTCGCGGGGATGGCGGTACAGGACGGCAATCTGATGGATGTGAATCCCGCCACGGGTCAGCGCGTGACGGTGGCGGAGCTGTACCGATACGCTGTGCAAGAGCTGCGTCTCGACTACATCTTCTGGGGAATCGAGGAACCGTTCTACACGGACGCGATCCTCCCGTTCTTACGAACGCGCAGCGCGCGGCCGGAGTGAATACAACCTCGGTACGGAGATACCGTGCAACACACGATCTCAGAAGGGGACCGGTCGTTTCAGCGATCATTCGAGGCGCTCAATGTAGCGCCGTCCGATTTCGATCATGCCGCCCACGTGCGTCTTGCCTACATCTACCTCTGTCAACACGCGCCTGACGTAGCGACGGACCACATGAAGCGCGCGCTGCTGGCCTTCGTCGACTACGTTGGCGTGGGACGATCAAAGTTCCACGAAACGATCACGCAGGCGTGGATTCTGGCGGTTCGACATTTTATGGACCTCACGCCACACGCGACGTCTGCTGACGCGTTCATCGCGGCCAATCCACGTTTGCTGGACACCAGAATCATGTTCACTCACTACTCGGCCGAGCGCCTCTTTTCGCAGGAGGCCAGAGGAGCCTACGTGCCACCAGATCTCGCTCCGATCCCCGCGAACGGCTGATCAAGCTCGCCAACCCGCTCACCTCATGACGCTGCACGCAATCCGAAGGCCGCTTCAATGGAGTAACAGATGACCGTGCCGCAGCAAATTGCCGACTACATGACCGCGCAGCCGGAGCGCAAGCGCGATGACATGCACGCGCTGCACGGGGTCATTCTGGGACTGATGCCAGACTGTCGGTTGTGGTTTCTGGATGGCAAAGACGAGCATGGTCGAGTCGTCTCGAATCCGAACATCGGATACGGGGAGCAGACCATGACGTACGCTGATGGCAGCACCAGAGTGTTCTATCGGATTGGCCTGAGTGCCAACACCACGGGGCTTTCGGTCTACATCATGGGGCTGGCCGACAAGACATATCTGGCCGAGACCTACGGCAACACCCTCGGCAAGGCGACCGTGACGGGGTACTGCATCAAGTTCCGGTCACTCAGTCACATCGACGTCGATGTACTTGCCGCGGCTATCCGGGATGGAGTCGCACAGTCGGGTCGGCCCTGACCGACCACTCGAGTCGGCTCGCGAATCAGCGGTGGGTCAGCGCTGTCGCGGCAACCCTTGATGCGGCCGGATAGTCACATCCATATGCTCCTCCGCATGAAACCCGCGTGCGCACTCGTCGCCGTTGCCCTGCTGCCCGCCGTCGCGTCGGCGCAGGTGGTCACACTCGACAAACCCACCGCCACGCTCTCGGAAACCTTTTCGTTCGTGCGTGGTGCGCGCGAACTTTCGACAGGCCAGCTGCTCGTCGCGGATTGGATCGAGAACCGCGTCGTGCTCGCGGATTTTGTCGCGAACAGCGTACGACGGCTGATGCGCGAAGGGCCTGGCCCTCAGGAAGTCCGGCTCCCGAGTGGTCTGGTTCGCCTGCGCGGCGACACGACGCTCCTCTACGACGACGGCAACAATCGGTCGCACATTCTCGCGCCTGATGGCCGGTCGGCGCGTACCATTCTGGCG
>JAGNMU010000138.1 GCA_017991005.1 Gemmatimonadaceae bacterium
TCGCCGTGGTGTTCTGGCTGGTGTTTCTCCTGGCCGATCCGCGCGACTATCATCGGGCGCTGTTGATCGCGCTCTTCTCCCTGCAGCTCACGCACGTCTACTTCGGGCGCGCGCCGGCGTTGCTGATGCTGCTGGCCATTGCCACGAGCTATCTGCTGCTCGTGGACATCGCCATCCGGCATCAGGGCGATGTCACATGGGGTGAAGCGTGGATCACCCTGCTGATCTTCGGCGTCGGCGCGTTGCTGGTGATCGTCGTGCAAAGCAACCTCCACGAGCGACTGTCCAACCTCGTGGCCATCTTCGAGCGGGCCGAGGAAGGTGATTTCGCCAATGAGTATGACGTATCGGCTGACGCCCGTCCCGACGCCATTACGGTGGTCGGGCGTGCATACAATCGCATGCGCACGCAGTTGGCGTCGATCGTGCTCAACGATCCGCTCTCCGGGTGCTTCAACCGGCGGGGCTTCGAGCAGCAGTACCGCCGGGAACTCGCCCGGGCCGCGCGAGCCAATACCGATATCGCGCTCGTCGCCATCGATCTCGATCACTTCAAGCAGGTCAACGACACCTACGGGCACCTCGTTGGCGACCGTGTGATTTCGGAAGCCGGTGAGTTGCTGCGCGCCAACGCTCGGACCGAAGATGTCGTGGCTCGCACGGGCGGCGAGGAGTTTGTCATTCTCGCGCCCAACACGTCGCTGGCTGGTGCACAGCACCTCGCGTTGCGCATCGTGGAGGCGTTTCGCCGACGGACATTCGCCGAGCCGCAAGCGCACGTGACGGTCAGCGTTGGGGTGGTCGCAGACACGGTCTCCGATGAGGGGATCGCCGAAGATCTGCGCGCGCGCGCCGACGAAGCCCTCTACGCCGCCAAACGCAGTGGCCGGAACCGCGTGGTCCTCTGGTCACAGGGGCTCGACGCCCTGCGCCGCGCACAGACGGGCGAAACGGCGATCGCCACCCCGCCATCGGCCGCGGCGTCGTCGGGCTCGCGGAAGGCGTTTTTTCGGTAGAGGGGAGAACCTGCCTCCTGATTCCTGGATCCGTTCCTCCCTCCCTGTGTCCTTCTCCCGAACGTGCGGCCCGCGTTGCATGCCTTTGACGCAGGACAAACGGAGGGAGGAACGGATCCAGGATGCAGGAAGCAGGTCCGCTACGGTACCCGCATCATCCCCTCATTCACCAGCACCGTCGCGCCACCCACGCGCACCGCGTCAATGACGCCGCTGGTCTTGTGCGCCTCGATCGACAATCGGCTGGCGCGCCCCATCTCCACGCCTTGCGCGACCTCCCACGTGAGCAGCCCATCACGCGGCGTACGCGCGGCGAGGTAGCCCGCCAGGCACGCATTGGCCGAACCCGTTGCCGGATCCTCGGGCACTGCGGCGCCGGGAAGAAAGGCGCGCGCGCGAATGTCCACGTGCTGCACATGCGCCGGCGCGTCGGCATCGCTCTCGCCACCCGTCATGGCAAACACAAACGGCCATGCGCCCCATTGCTGCGCCACGTGTTGCTCCCACGCGTCCATGCGAATACGCGCCCGGCGGACAGCATCCACCGAATTCAGCGGTACCAGAAACCATGGAATGCCGCAGCTCACCGACAACGGCATGTGCGTGCCGCCGACAAAATCGTCCGGCGCGAGCGACAGTACCTCGGCCAGCGTGTCGAGCGACGGAGACTCGAGACGCTCCTCGGGGAGCATGGCCGTGGTCAGTTGTGCGTGCACCGGAACACCGTGCTCCAACCGCACGCGAACGGGCACGGGACCCACGCCTTCACCCAGTACCACTGTCACCTCGTCGCCGGAAGCCGCGACGTCTCCCAACGCTACCAGGACGTGTGCTGTGCCCACCGTGGGGTGGCCAGCAAAGGGCAGTTCGCCTTCGGGCGTGAAGATGCGCACGCGCCGTGAATGCGAAGGATCCGTCGGTGGAAAGACAAACACGGTTTCCGAGTAGTTGAACTCGCGCGTGATCGCCTGAAGGGTCTCGGTGGGGAGCGCATCCGCACCAAAGACAACGGCCAGCGGGTTGCCGGTAAAGGGCGCCGACGTGAACACATCGGCCGTGACGTAGCGAAGAAGTGGCATGCCGGAAAATAGCAGTTGTGGCGCCGCCCGTCCCGATGTCATTTCCTGACCCATGACACTTCGACGCGCCCGCGCCCGCCTCTTGAGCCTCGCCGTGATGGCCTCCGCACTCCTGCCCGCAGCGGCGACACGACTGGAGAGCCAGCCGACTCAACGACCGCCCAACATCATCTACATCATGGCGGACGATCTCGGCTGGGCCGAGCTCGGAAGTTATGGGCAGACAAAAATTCTGACGCCCCACCTCGATCGGTTGGCGCGCGAAGGCGTGCGCTTCACACGCTTCTACAGCGCCAGTCCGGTCTGCGCGCCATCACGTTCGGCGCTGCTCACCGGACTGCACACGGGACATTCACCCGTGCGAGGCAATTTCGAACTGGGTGGCTACCTCGATAGTGAAGAGCGCGGACAGTATCCGCTGCCGACGGGCACACAAACCATCGCCACGGTGCTGAAGGCGCGCGGGTACGCGACGGCGATCGTGGGGAAATGGGGACTCGGCGGCCCCGCATCGGAAGGTATCCCCAATCGGCACGGCTTCGATTTCTTCTACGGCTATCTCGACCAGAAGCAGGCGCACAATCACTACCCGACCCACCTCTGGCGCAATGAAGTGTGGGACACACTGCCCAATGCCTACTTCGCGCCGCATCAGAAACTCGACAGTGTGCCGACCGATCCGCGCGCGTATGATCGATACAAAGGCACCGCCTACGCACCGGATCGCATGACGGCCGAGGCCTTGCGGTTCATCCGCGAGAAGCAGGGCACGCCCTTCTTCCTCTATCTGGCGTACACGATTCCCCATCTCGCGTTGCAGGTGCCGGACGAAGAGCTACTCGCCTACAGCTTTCCGGAGACGCCATACCTCGGTGCACAAGGCTACTTGCCGCACCCGCGCCCGCGTGCGGCCTACGCCGGCATGATCAGCCGCATGGACAAACACGTGGGTCAAGTGCTCGCGTTGCTGCGCGAGCTGGGGCTCGACAGCACGACGATGGTGGTCTTCACGAGTGATAACGGCACGACCTACACGGGTGGTGCCGAGCCGAAGTTTTTTGAGAGCGTCAAGATGCTGCGCGGACTCAAGGACGCGGTCTACGAGGGTGGCATTCGCGTGCCCTTCATCGCGCGGTGGCCCGGCCGTATTCCGTCGGGCCGCGTCACTGACCAGCTGGCCGCGAACTGGGATGTGCTGCCCACGATCGCCGAGCTGGCCGGAGCCCCCGTGCGCCGCGCGGTCGATGGGGTCTCATTTGCCGACGCGCTGCGAGGGAACGGCCCATCCCGCCCGCACGCGCCGATGTATTGGGAGCATCATGGCGTGTGCGGTGGCCAGCAGGCGGTGCGTGATGGCGCGTGGAAAGCGATTCAGTTGGGCGTTGGCACACCCGCGCCGGCGCCACTCGAACTCTACAATCTCGACACGGATCCGGGCGAACGGCACAATGTGGCCGCCGAGCATCCGGAGATCGTCCGCCGGATGCGAGAATCGCTGGCACGCCTGCGCGCGCCAGCGATTCTCCCCGCCTGGAACTTCATGGTCGACTCGGCCGCACGGGCCCGGCGCCCTGTGAACTACGAGACCTGCGCGCCGGGGAAAGTGCTGCCGTCACCGTGACGCCCGCGCGCGACTACTCGCGCCCGAGGAACGGGTACTTCCAGTCGAGCGGACTGGAGAACGTTTCCTTGATGTTCCGCGCGCTCACCCAGCGCATCAGGTTCATCTTCGACCCGGCCTTGTCGTTGGTGCCCGACCCGCGCGCACCGCCAAACGGCTGCTGTCCCACCACCGCACCGGTGGGTTTGTCGTTGATGTAGAAGTTGCCGGCCGCCTGTCGCAGCACGGTGCTCGCCTCACGCACGGCCGCGCGGTCACGCGCAAACACGGCGCCCGTGAGCGCGTAGGGTGAAGTGGCATCCACCGTCTTGAGCAGATCGCTCCACGAGGCGTCATCGTACGGATGAATCGTGATCACTGGGCCAAAGATCTCTTCGCACAACATGCGATGGGCCGGATCACTGGTTTCGACGATCGTGGGTTCGATGAACCACCCCTTGGAATCGTCGTAGCCGCCTCCGGCGACAATCGTCGCCGAGGTCTTGGCATCGTCGAGATATCCCTTGATGCGGTCGAACGCCTTCTTGTCGATCACCGCGGCGACGAAGTTGGAAAAGTCGCGCACGTCACCCTGTTTCATCTCCGCCATCATGGCGATGCAGCGCGCCTTCACGTCGGGCCACATCGACTTGGGGACATACGCGCGGCTGGCCGCCGAACACTTCTGTCCCTGATACTCGAACGCGCCGCGCACAATGCCAACCGCGACAGCCTGCGGATCGGCGCTCGCGTGGGCCACGATGAAGTCTTTGCCGCCCGTCTCACCAACGATGCGCGGATACGACCGGTAGCGGTTCATGTTCTTGCCGATCGTCGCCCACATGCTGTTGAAGACGCCGGTGGACCCGGTGAAATGCACGCCGGCCAGATCCCGATGCGTGAGCGCGATGTCGGAGATGGTGGCCGCGTCACCCGGCACAAAGTTGATCACGCCCGGCGGCAGACCCGCCTCTTCGAGGATCTGGTAGATGTACCACGCCGACAACATCGCGGTCGCGCCCGGCTTCCAGAGCACGGTGTTTCCCATCAACGCGGGCGCGCTCGGGAGATTGCCGCCGATGGCGGTAAAGTTGAACGGCGTGACCGCGTACACGAACCCTTCGAGCGAGCGATAGTCGAGCTGGTTCCACATCGTGTGGTCGGAGATCGGCTGCTCACCGTACAGATCCTGAGCGAACTGTGCATTGAAGCGCCAGAAATCGATGAGCTCGCACGCGGCGTCGATTTCGGCCTGATGCACCGTCTTGGCCTGGCCCAGCATGGTGGCGGCGAGGAGCGTGTCGCGCCACGTCGTGGTCAGCAGTTCGGCCGCGCGCAGAAAGACGGCAGCGCGGTCTTCCCAGCGCCAGCTCGCCCACTCGGCGTGCGCGGCGTTGCACGACGCGATGGCCTCCTCGACCAGCGCAGGAGTCGCCTTGTGGAACGTCGCCAGCACATGGTGGTGGTCGCACGGCATCGTCACCGAGGCCACGTTGCCGGTCTGAATCCGCTTGCCGCCGATGACGATCGGGATGTCGATCGTTTCCGACGCCATCGATGCAAGTCGGCGCTGGAGCGACGCGCGCTCGGGAGAATGCGGTGCGTACGAACGCACTGGCTCGTTGACGGCAGGCGGTACGCGACGCGTACCGTCGAAGGCGACAGAAGACATCAGCTCTCTCCAGAAGGCAGGAAGTGGGTCCGGCGTGGGACTGGGCTGACCAGCGCGCCGGACCCCTCAAAGCTAGCGCCGGAGAATCCGTGCAGTACCCTTCGCGGATGACTGATCCGTTCCCGTTTGTTCGTCGAGGCGCGCGCGGCCGCCGGCTTGGGGTGGGCGCCGCATTGGTGGCGCTGACCGCCTGCGAAGCACCGGCCGTCGTGTGGCTGGATGCAACCCCACAGTCCACCGATGCCCCCTCGCCGCTGGCGCATCCGCCGGTGGTGCCGATGGACTCGTCCATGCGCGATGGCACGGCGCAGTCGGAGTTCCTTCTCGTGCAGGATCTGCTGAGGGAAGCCGGCGCCGCTACGCTGCTGACGCAGACGCTCGTGGAGATGGCGCAGGCGCGTGACAGTGTGCCGTCGTCAGCCATGCTCCCCGCTGTGCCGGTAGGCGCAGCGCCACTCTCGCCGCTTGGCGACGGAGACACCCCGCTCGATTCCGCGCGCTGCGCCCGCTCACTGCGCGTCGCGCTGTCGCGGGGACGTGGTCGTGTGGCGGTCTGGTGGTCGGAGCGCGCCGGAAGCCGCGTCGCGCTGCTGGCCGCGTGGCGTGACACGCGGCCGGCGGAACAGCGACTGGGCGCGTGGCGCGGACCAATTGTGGTCGATTCGCTCGACCAGGGACCGGGGGACGCGCGTGCGGCCGAACGCGGCGCGGCCGGATGTCTTCGTCCCGCACCGAGTCTCGCGATCGACGATCAACTCGGGTACGTCCACGTCGCGTACGTCGTGGTGGGCCCCGAGGGGCCCGGGGTCTTCTACGCGCATCAGATGGATCCCCGTGCGGCCTTCGAACCTCCGATGGCGATCGTGTACGGCGAACGTCTGGGAAGCGCTCGCGTGGCGGCGGACGGCAATCTGGTTGCGGTCGCGTACGAAGATCCGAACAGCGGCGCGCGACCGCGCGTCGGGCTGGCGGTCTCGCGCACGGCTGGGCACCTCTTCGAGGAGCGGCTCGTCGCCAGCGGCAACAATGCGATCGCCCGCGATCCGCATGTCGTGGCGCGTGGCCGCGCGGTGGTCGCCGGGTGGAGCGAACTGCCAGCCGGGCCGGGTGAACCCGTCTTCAAGCTGCGCCGCGCCACCGTGAAGTAGTCTCCCCGCCGTTCTCGCGTGTCACGCCGTGGTCGCGTCGACACGTCATCTTCCGACTCTGCCCTCTGTCCATGTCCTCGTCTCTGCTTCTTGGTGCGCACTGCATCGATACCGGCGGCATTCCCATGGCCGCCCGTCGCGCGGGGCGCGGCGGCATGCAGTCGCTGCAGATCTTCAGCGCGGTGCCCAAGTTCTACAACGACAAAGTGGGCGTGAAGCCGGAGCGCGTGGCGCGATTCCGGGAGGCGCTGGCACTCGCCGGCATTCAACCCGAACACGTCATCGTCCACGCCGCGTACGTGGTCAACTGTGCGACGCCGGATCCCGACAAGTGGGCGCGCGCTGCGGGGGCATTGGCCAAGGAGTTCGAGCGCTCGACCGCCCTCGGCGTTGGCGGCGTCTGCTTTCACCCCGGCGCTGCAACCGATGGTGACCGCGACGGCGCGATCGCGCGCGTGAGCGAAGCGATGCGGCGCGCGCTGGCTGCCGTGCCCGAGGGCCGCACCCGATTGCTGATCGAGAACACCGCCGGTGCCGGCACGACAGTGGGACGTACGGCGGACGAGGTGGCGGCGATGCTCGCGGGCGTCCCCTCTGCGGATCGCGCACGGACTGGGTATGGCCTTGATACGTGTCACCTCTTTGCCTCCGGGCACGCCATCGCGGAGTCGCGCGCCGAACTCACCTCGGTGCTGGATGCATTCGAGTCGGCCACCGGCGAGCCCCCCGCGTTCTTTCACCTCAATGACAGCGAAGGGGCGCTCGGCTCGAATCGTGACCGGCACCGTCGCGTCGGCGAAGGGTTGATCGGCGCCGCGCCGTTTGGATGGTTGCTGCAGGATCGACGCGCATCGGGGATCCCGCTGATTCTGGAGACGCCACAGCAGCTCGAGGAGGTCGCGGAGGATGACGATACGCCCGACCCATGGGACGTCGAGTCGATCGCCCTCCTGCGCGCGCTGGCGGCGGCCCCCCGCTGACGTCGCCGCTGACGTCGCCGCTGACGTCGCTGCGGATGTCGCAGTCGATGCGACGGTCGATGCGACGGTCACGTCGGTGGTGCGCGGTGACCGCGGCAGTCAGTCTTGCTCTCGCCTGCGTGGAGCGGCCCGACGCGACCACCCCGCAGGCACGCGCCATCGCAGCGGAACGCACCAGCGGCGCGAGCGTGCGCAACGATCGCGACGTACAGGTGGACGCCGGTGACGGCGTGCTGCTGGCCGGAACGCTGTCGATGCCTGCGCCGTCAACATCGCGCGTCGTCGTCCCCGCTGCACTTCTGCTGAGCGGCTCGGGTCCGCAAGACCGCGATGGCGCGCGCCCCGAACTGGCTGGCTATCGCCCGCAGCGTGATCTCGCGCAGGCGCTGGCGCGCGGAGGCATCGCCACGCTTCGTCTCGATGACCGTGGCATGGGGGGATCGACCGGCGCCTTTGCCGGTGCCACCACGCTCGATTTTGCCCGTGACGCGGGGCGTGCTGTCGACTGGTTGCGCGGGCAGCCGGGAATCGATCCCGAGCGCGTCGCCGTGGTGGGGCACAGTGAAGGGGCGTTGGTGGCGCTGCTGGTGGCATCGCGTGACCCACGCGTTCGCGCGCTGGTCCTGCTGGGCGCAGCGGCCCATTCGGGGCGCGAGGTCGCGCGCTGGCAGCGCCAGGCCCTGGTGATGAGTGATCCGCTGACGTGGCCCGCGCCGCAGCGCCGCGCCGTGCTGGCAGCGGCCGATCGTGATGCCGAACGTGCCGCGGCGAACGACGCCTGGCTGCGCACCTGGTTCGCACTCGACCCGCGTACTGTGGCGCAGGATGTACACTCGCCGGTGCTGTTGCTGCACGGCGACACCGACCGACAGGTGCCGCGCGCGCACGCCGATGAGTTGGCGGTGGCGCTGCGCGCGGCCTCGATCCGTGCCGCCGGAACGGCCGACGTCACCGTGCTGCGTTTTCCCTCGACCAATCACCTCTTTCTCGACGATCGGATCGGTGACCCGCGGGGCTATCCGCAGCTGCCGACACGCGCGCTTCGAGGGGACGTAACGCACGCGCTCGTCGCATGGCTGCACGGGCGTCTCACGCGCTGAGCGCCGTGTCAGAGGAAAAAAAACGCGTGCTCCGAGGGAAAAAACGCGTGCTCAGAGGGGAAAACACGCGAAAGAATGCGTTTTCAGAGGGAAAAGTGCCGTTCGCCCTATTGCGCGACGCATACGCAATTGTAGTTTGTGGCGCGTCCGCGTAGCGCGTCCGCGCATTCGCGCGACAGTCGGAGAAGTGTTCCGCACGACGCGACCCTACCGGTCATCACCACTAGGAGACCCTATGGCCCCAGCGAAGAAGTCCGCGAAGAAGGCTGCGAAGAAGGCGGCCCCGAAGAAGGCTGCAAAGAAGGCCGCCCCGAAGAAGGCCGCGCCGAAGAAGGCCGCTGCCAAGAAGGCCGCGCCAAAGAAGGCTGCCGCCCCCAAGAAGGCTGCAAAGAAGGCCGGCAAGCGCGCGCCGAACGCCGCGTTCATGAAGGCGCTCACGCCGTCGTCCGATCTGGCCGCCGTCGTCGGTGACAAGCCGCTTCCGCGCACCGAAGTGGTCAAGAAGCTGTGGGCCTACATCAAGAAGAACGGCCTGCAGGATTCCAAGAACAAGCGCAACATCAATGCCGACGACAAGCTCAAGGCCGTTTTTGGCGGCAAGAAGACCGTCAGCATGTTTGAGATGACGTCGCTCGTGTCCAAGCACCTGTCGTAACCTCCGGAACCATTCCGGCGTAGAAGAGGGGGCGTGTCCCGACGGGACGCGCCCCCTCGACGCACCATTCCCCGATTCCGTTCATCCGTATCCCGTGGCCTCGAAGAAGCAGTCCACCAAAGGCACCGGCTCCGTCGCCGCGCTGCGCACTGGCAAGTCCGGCAATTCCGGCGGCGCGTCCATCACGTGGAAGGACGTCAAGCCGTGGCTCGTCCTCATCGTGGTCTTCCTTTCGTTTCGGACGTTCGGACTGCAGGCGTACCGAATCCCGTCGGGCAGCAT
>JAGNMU010000617.1 GCA_017991005.1 Gemmatimonadaceae bacterium
GTCGAGAGGACGATGCGGCCGTGTGCCTCGCCGAACAACAGCGCGCGATGGGGGAGTGTGGCCCACGCCGACAGGTCGACCGCGAAACCCAGCGGACTCTGCCGATCGAGAATGCCGCACTCGGCCAACGCCACGGCGAGACCTCCATCGCTGCAGTCGTGAGCGGATCGTACGACACCGGCGGTGATGGCGTCGAGGATGGCATCGATCAGCCGCCGTTCCTGCGACGGATCGCAGGTCGGCGGTGTGCCGACGGTGAGACCGTGAATTGTCAGCAGGTATTCGCTGCCGCCAAGTTCATCGGTGGGCTCGCCAAGCAGCACAATCTCGTCGCCGGCCTGCTGAAAAGACGACGGCGTCACGTGCGACAGCGACTCGATCACGCCCACCATACCGATTGTCGGTGTCGGATGAATGGCACCGTGTGGGTTTTCGTTGTACAGCGACACGTTGCCGCCGGTGACGGGCGTTTCCAGAATGCTGCACGCTTCACCCATCCCGGCGATGGCTTCGCGCAGCTGGAAGGAGACGTCCGGCTTCTTCGGGTTGCCGAAATTGAGATTGTTGGTGATGGCACGCGGGCGCGCGCCGCTGCACGCCACGTTGCGTGCGGCCTCACTCACCGCCGCGCGTCCACCGTTGCGCGGCGACAAGGCCACGTGTCGGCCGTTCCCGTCGATGCACAACGCCAATGCTCTGTCGGTGCCAGGCAGACGCACCACCGCGGCATCGCTGCCGGGGCCCCGCACGGTGCTGGTGCGGACGGTTGAATCGTACTGCCGCCATACCCACGCCTTGCTGGCGATCGTCGGCGACGCGAGCAGCTTCTCCAACGTCCACGCGTGGTCGCGCTCTTCGGGGCGCGGCTTGACCGTCAGCGGATCAATGGCGCGCGCGGCCTGCAACGCGCTGCTCTCCTTGCCCTCGAGTGTGTACTGCGGGCACTCGGTGACCAGTCTCGAGCCGGGGAACTCGGCAACGACCTTGTCGCCCTCGGTGACACGATACACCGGCTCCGCAATGACCTCACCGATCACGGCGGCTTCGAGATCCCAGCGGCCGAGAATCTCACGCACTTGCGCCTCGTGACCTTTGATGGCCACGACGAGCATGCGCTCCTGCGACTCCGAAAGCAGAATCTCGTACGGCGTCATGCCTTCTTCGCGAACCGGCACCTTGGTGACATCGATGGTCACGCCAACGTCACCGCGCTCCGCCATCTCCGCCGATGACGACGTCAATCCCGCCGCGCCCATGTCCTGAATCGCAACGATGTGTCCGCTGCGAATCAGGTCGAGCGACGCTTCGAGAAGCAACTTCTCGGTGAAGGGATCACCGACCTGCACCATGGGACGCTTCGCCTCGCTCTCGGCCGACAAATCTTCCGAGGCGAAGGACGCGCCGTGGATGCCGTCGCGACCGGTGCGTGCACCAACCGCCATGATGGGATTGCCGACGCCCGACGCAACCGCGCGCATGAGCTCATCCTCGCGCATCAGGCCCACGCACATCGCGTTCACCAGCGGATTGCCTTCGTACGATGGATCGAACACCACTTCACCACCCACCGTTGGCACACCCACGCAGTTGCCGTAGTCACCGATACCCTTGACCACACCGGCAAACAACCAACGCACTCGACTCGACGTGAGCGGACCGAAGCGCAAGGAATTGAGCAACGCGATCGGTCGCGCACCCATCGTGAAGACGTCGCGCAGAATACCGCCCACGCCGGTCGCGGCACCCTGATAGGGTTCGACCGCGGATGGGTGATTGTGCGACTCGATCTTGAACGCGACGGCGAGTCCGTCACCGACCGCGATGACACCAGCGTTTTCGCCTGGTCCCTGCAGCACCCACGGTGCTTTCGTTGGCAGTGTCTTGAGCATGGGGCGCGAGTGCTTGTACGAGCAGTGTTCGCTCCAGAGCGCACTCACCACACCGAGTTCGGTGAAGGTGGGCTCGCGGCCCAGCATGCCCACCAGTCGCTCGTATTCAAACGGCGTAATGCCATGCTCGGCGACGAGCGCTGGCGTGATGGCCGGATCTCCCGGTCGTGCCTGCACCTGACTCACGCGCCCACCCCCGATGACAAGTAGTCGACAATGGAGCGGAAGAGCGGCGTGCCGTCCGTTGAACCGAGCCATGCATCCATGGCCCGTTCCGGATGCGGCATCATGCCCAGCACGTTGCCGGCGGCATTCGTGATCCCCGCGATATTGCGCAGCGAGCCATTGGGATTGGCGGCTTCCGTGACGTCTCCGGAGGGCGTCACGTACCGAAACGCGACGTGGCCTTCACCCTCGATGCGTGCAAGCGTGTCAGCATCGGCGGTGTAGCGTCCGTCGCCGTGCGCAATCGGAATCTGCAGGATCTGCCCCAGATGATACTGCGAGGTAAATCGCGTGGCGATCGTTTCAACGCGCAGCGCGACGGGCGCGCTGACGAAGCGCAGGCTGGCGTTGCGCAGCAGGGCACCGGGCAACAGTCCGGCTTCGCAGGCGATCTGAAACCCGTTGCAGATGCCGAGCACCATCCCACCGCGCTTGGCGAACGCAACCACTTCCTGCATGATCGGGCTGAA
>JAGNMU010000139.1 GCA_017991005.1 Gemmatimonadaceae bacterium
GCTTGAAACTGCCGGCGATGGCGGAGGCGCTCGATGAACAACGGCGACAGCCCGATGTCGTCTCGCTCGATTTCGAAGATCGGCTCGCGCTGCTGCTGGAACGCGAACACGTCGCGCGCGAGAATCGACGGCTCACGCGTCTCCTGCAACTCGCGCGGCTCCGACACAGTGCGTCCATCGAAGACGTGAACTTCCGCGTCAAGCGCGGCCTCGACAAACCGCAGCTCTTGCGACTCGCGACGGGCGACTGGATCCAGCAGCACGGCGTCCTGCTCATCACCGGCCCCACCGGCACGGGCAAGTCGTGGCTCGCCTGTGCGCTTGGCCATAGTGCGTGTCGTCACGGGTACCTCGTGCGGTATCTGCGCTTGCCGCGGCTCCTCCCCGAGCTCGCGATCGCGCGCAGTGATGGCACGTACGGCAAAGTGCTCGCGCAACTCGGCAAGGCCGATCTGCTGATCCTCGATGACTGGGGCCTCGCCCCGATCGGCGATCGCGAACGACGCGATCTTTTGGAGATGATCGAGGATCGCACGGGCCGGCGGGCGACCCTCCTGACCAGTCAAGTGCCGGTGGAGCACTGGCACGAAGGCGTCGGCGATGCCACCTTCGGCGATGCGATCATGGATCGATTGGTCCACCACGCGCACCGCATCACCCTCACCGGAGGCTCGCTGCGGAAACTCAGCGCCACTCCTGCGTCCGACCCCTCGACGACGTAACGACCTTCACTGATCCCGCGCGCGCTCCATCACCGCACCACCGTCAACGCCTGGCCGAAATGGACCGGATGCGCTGGCCGAATTGAACCAGAACGCTTGGCCGAATTGAACAGGATTAGGTGGCCGCTTTGACCGGAATACGCACAACTCAAGTCGATTGATTTCAGGCTTCCGCCCGCGCCAGCGCGGCGCGGCCTCCAGGGTCGTGCCGGGGGACAGGCTAATCTGCTACATGACTCGTCTCTCGCGTTGGGTCGGCGTTCTTGAGGTCGTTGACGGGCCATTCTACGACGACAGCCCGTTGTTCTTTCCGTCGGACGATCCGTTCACGCTGCGCTTTCATGTACGAGCGGATTTGTGGCTTCCGCTTGGAAAGACGGTTCCGATTCACGATGACACTATGTGGAACCACTTGTCGTTCACGAAGAAGCTTGCCAAGAACTCCGTCGCGTGGACGGGAAAAGTCCGTGGGAGTCTCGGCCGTCTCGATGATGTAGATGGTGCGCGCATCGAGCACGTGCTTCGCCAGCAAACCGATGGCGGCGTACTCTTTCCTGTCAAGGACGATGAATTCCGCCGGTTGATCGATCACCGCGTTCGACGAGCCGATCGAGATGTCTCGGTAACTGTTCCCGACGATGCGGAGCAGTCGCTGCCTTCGCCTCCGGCTGGGGCCACCGAAGCACGCGAGTCGATCCGAGTTCAGGCGCTTCTCGCGGAAATCGGAACGCGAATGGGCATGCAGATCTGGATTCCGAAATCTGATCGTGGCGCGGTGCGAGCCGAGTGGCGAGGCGAGGACAAGGCGATTCTCGACCGCCTACCCTTGAACTACGACGACACAACCCTTCGGACAATTGAGCAGATCGATGTACTTTGGCTGAAGGGTCGCTCGATACGACGTGCGTTCGAGGTCGAGCATACCACTTCGATCTACTCGGGGATCCTGCGGATGGCCGATCTACTCGCGCTGCAGCCGAACATGGATATCCGACTGCATATCGTCGCGCCGTCGGTTCGCCGAGAGAAGGTGTTCCAAGAGATTCGACGCCCAGTGTTTTCTCTTTTGGACCGCGGTCCACTTGCGGAGAGCTGTTCGCTGATCACATACGACAGCGTCCGCGAACTCGACGCGCTTCCACACTTGGGACACATGTCTGACTCAGTCCTAGCTGACTACGAGGAGGCGGCGGACGACTAGGTCCGCTTTCTAGTTCACCGCGTCCCCTCACGGCGGCATCACCGTCACCGCCACCGAACTCACCGCACTCGTGCTATCGGCCAACGATCCTACGCCCCAGCAGTACACGGTGCGTGCGGTCGTGATGCCGCGAGTCTTGGCGTAGCCAGTCGAGATGCGCGTGAAGCAAGGACCGCCCTGCACCGGCACGGGACTGAAACGATCCGCCGTGTTGCCGTCGCCCCGCGCGCCGAACAGGTTGCTGCCCCAGCAGACGGCGTCGCCGCAGTCCTTGATACCTCACTTCGACCCGGTCCGGAGAAGATCCGGTCGAACTCGTCCAGCGCCGGAATCGGCGTGGGTGTCACGTACTCGATACCGCTGCCACTACCGTAGCGGCCATCAAAGTTCGCGCCCCAACAGGACCACCGGTCCAGAGGCGAGCGCGCGCACCCGTCGTAGAGCCCGTCGAGCACATCTCGAAAGCCTGCGGTCGGAATGAGCTGCCTCGGCGAAAGCGCGCGAGGCAGTTCCCTCATTTACATGTCGCATCCCGAAACCGTGGCGGACGCGATCGAACTAGCTGCCAAGGCGGTCGCGACGAGGTGAGCTTTGGAAGTTCGTGCAACGCCTCCGGGGGCGTGCGTGAATCGGCAGGCGGCTGCCATCCGCTCGGGGAGCTCGCCTATGTCTCGCGCAGATGCTTCGTTCCGCATGAAACCAACACTGCACTCCGCACCTGCACAAACAACAATGGGGCCTCGGCTCGTCCAGAAATCAGACAGCCGAGGCCCCACGGTGTTCGCGTGATGCGATTACAGTGCCGCGCTTACACCTGCGTCGCGCCGTTCCGCTTGCGCCGCGATCCGACAAACCCGATGAGCCCGAGTCCACCGGCAAGCAGCACGACGGTCGACGGTTCGGGCACCACAGAGCCGCGCACCACCGTCTGCACGGCGATGTCGTCGAACTCGAACGCGGCCTGCGTGGACACAAACTGGAGTTTGCGGAACGAGCTGCCCGTCAACCCGAAATCGATGTTCACGCGACGGTTCGTGCTGCTGGCGGACTGATTGCCGTTGGCCGGTGGGATGCTGCCACCCGTGATGGTCGCGAGCACATTGTTGTTGCCGTCCAGCAGATTCAGCGTGTTGTACCTGTCGATCGAGCCCCAATAGAGGCTGAGCGAGGTCAGCGACGACACGTTGTTCATCGCGAGCCAGCCGCTGAAATCGATGGTGACCATCGATGAAGGGGAGTACGGACCCGTCGTCGTGTAGTAGCCGCCGCCCGAGTAGCTCTGCGCCGGCTGCGCCCACTGGCCGGACGACGACGTCGTCTTGCACGCGCCGCCGGTAATCACAATGCCCGTCGGCGCCGCCGCGCAGCCGCTGAAACTCAGCAGCATGTTCTGGTTGCTGAAGAGGGCATTGCTGGCGAACGGATCGGGCGCGCCGAACACGCTCGTGACCGTCTGCGCTGAGGCCGTGGTGGCCATCGTGGCGAGCAGCATCGCCCCCGCGAAGATTGACCGCATTGTGATCCCTCGAAGTCTGTGAAACTGGATTACGAGCGAAGCTGAGTGATAGATGTCACCGGCGAGGTGCAAATTCCATGCCGATGTCCGAGATTCCTGCGGGCGCGATGCCATCCCGTAACATGTTGTCAATAAACGACTTTCAAAGAAACTGAGTGCATGCCTCACCCCCGCCGAGCCTGACCGTTGCGCCCGAGCGGTGGCCCGGATGCGCCCGTGCAACAATGCCGAGCGTTCGATCCTTGGCCTCATCACTGACGGCGTCGGATCAACCACATCAACTTTCCGAATGACGACTTCGCGGCGGCGCGCAGTGCGACAGTCTACCCCACTCTACCGCTACGGCCACATGGCCTGGCTCTGGCGCCTGCTCATTGCCGCAGCGTTGGCAGCGGGCGGCATGCTGCTCTGGCTCGGCGCGCGCAACATGCAGCCCGTGCTTGTGCTGATGGGCGCCATCATGCTCGCGCCCGCGCTGTTCTTCGGCACCGCGGTGATCGTCGCCATCGATGACAACGCAGACGGCACGTTGTCCTTCAGCGCGCTGCTGCCCTGGCCTCGCCGTGCCCCCCGCACCGCGATCGGTGGTCCGCGCGTTCGCCAGCACTATCAGGGTGACACGCACTCGATGTACGCACCGGCCATGTGGGTGCGCATCGGTGGATGGCTTCCCGTCTACATCGACCTGCTGGGCGATATCCGCGACCGGCGCGTGTTCGCGCAGGCGTTTCATCTGAGCGGCGCGGACCTGCCGCGCGACGGTGGCGGACGCTCGCGTCAGTAATTGTTGCCACCTCGACACATGCGGTTCGATAGTCGGTACCGGTGCGTCGTCGTCGGCTAAACAATTGGCACGTGGCGCTTTGACCAATCTCTGACGGCGATAACGCAACCTGAATCGTGGCGTGCTGGCTCGCGGCCGAACGCTGCTGGATTTCGGACCACAGACGTGGGATTTCGCCAACCCTGGAGCATGCACCATGCTACCGTTTCACCGTCTCATCAGACGTACGCTCGCAGCAGCCGTGCTTTCGGCCGGTCTTGCTACGACAGCGCACGCAACACCGATCCCTGTGGATGGAGGCTGGTATACGTTCTGCCTCAGCGGCTCGGGTTCCCCCGCATCCACGCTTTCTCCGATTGGCGGATCGTGTCCGTTGAACTCGGGCGTCGGACTTGCCGGCAACACCATTACGTTCTCCTCACTCTTCCCGACGGTTCTGCAGGTCACCGATGCGTTTATCGCGGGTGAAGACTTTCTCGTGGTGATCGATGGCGTGTCGTACTTCACGCCGTCCGTGCAGCAATGGGGTGCGGTCAATGTGTTCGACCCCAATGCCGCGTTTGCCGATGCCCGATACAGCCACGGCTCGTGGACGCTCGCGGCAGGCAGTCACCGGGTGGATATCTTCGCACAGACCGTCAACAATGGCGGTGGTGGTGCGGCCTACGTACAGGTGATCACGTCGTCCACCACAGTGCCCGAGCCCTCAACGTACGCGTTGATGCTCTCGGGACTGCTGGCGATCGGGGTAACGACCGGGCGGTTTCATCGGAAGACCGCGCGGGTCGCAGCGTGAGCTGAGTGACGTGGGGGGCACGGATTCTGCGCCCGTGTCGACGACGGTCCGGCGCTGGCACCACGCTACCGAATCGCGTACAGCTGCCCGTCCGTACTCCCCACGTACAGCACCCCGTCGACAATCACGGGCGATGACAACACGGATCCCACCGTCATCATCGTGCGCATGCCGATCATCATGCCGTCGAGCGTGCGATCAGGGTACATGCCGCCCGTTTGCAGTACGCCGGTCGAATCGGTCCACTTTGCCCCGTTCTGCTTCGAGCCGTCGGTCTGAAAGTGTGCGGTGAATGCACCGGAGCGCACATCCGCGCCGTGCACCCACCCGTCGGACGTGCCATAGTACGCCACCGTTCCGGCCAACGCCGGTGACGAGAAGGAGATCGCCTTGTTCTCGAGGTCGAAACGCAGCGCACCGGTGCGCACATCGAGTGCCTTGAAGCGGCGCCCGTCGGAGGTCGCGAAGTACACCACGCCATCACGTACGGCGGGAGAGCCGATGGTCCATCCCCCGCGGTTGTTGTGCGACCATCGCTCGGCGCCTGTGGCCGCGTCCACGGCGTGAAAGCGTCCATCGCGTCCACCAACCAGCACCATGCCATCGACCACCGCCGGAGAACTGGCGAGACCCACCTGATTGTAGATCAGCGTGTCGGCGCCGGTCGTGTGGCGCCAGCGCTCGCGACCAGTCGTCGCGTCGATCGCATAGAGGTTGCGATCCCAACTGCCCACGTACACCACACCGCCCACCACCGCGGGCGACGCGTGCACCACATCACCCGTCGCAAAGCGCCAGCGCATCGCACCCGTGCGCGCATCGAGTGCATACACACCCTGATCGCCGCTGCCGATGTACACCGTGCCGTCCACCACGGTTGGTGACGACAGAAACACATCGAACGGATCCGGCATGCGTTCACTGCGCGGAATCGCGCCGTGGATGCCCGGCGCGGTGAAGCGGCGCTCACCGCGTGTGACAAACTCCCAGCGTTTGGCACCGGTGGTTGCATCGACCGCATAGATCTTGCCGTCCACACTGCTGATGAACACCAGACCGTCGGCGATCGCCGGCGAGGAGGTCACCGGACCCTGCGTCTGAAAGCGCCAGCGCTCCGTGCCCGTCGTGCGATCAACCGCGTAGAGTCGGCCATCGGTGCTGCCCATGTACACAACATCACCCGACACGGCAGGCGACGACAACACTCGTCCCTGTGTGCGGAACTTCCACACCACACTCGTGAGCGTAGGTGGCGCGGACGCGTAGACGCCAAGGTGCGCCGGGCTTCCGCGAAACATGGTGGCTTGTGCGGAGGCGCTGCCGGATGCGAGTGCGCACGACACCACATACCGCAAGGCACACCGCATGCGCGTGGCTCGGACGCGCATAATCGCGATGCGCGGAGCGAGGACGACCGGGGACGTGCGCCACATGCAGAACATGGTGAGGAACATGATGCTCACCGGCTCAGCTGGGACGCCGGGCGGGACGGTACGAGCCAGGCGACGCCGAGAGGCCACGCAGTCATGCTAGCCGGAAATGCCGCGAGATGCGGAACATACATGCCACCGGATCTACTTCGGACGGCTGTCCTTGTAGACCCAGCTCTGCTCCACCATCTGAATACGGCCACCGGGCTCGATGGCGCTGAGTGAGCAGAACATTGGACGCTCACGCCGGATGCGGGCGATGAAGTCTTTGTCTTCGATTGTCACGCGGATGCCGTCGCGAAACGTCTCGGCCTTCGCGCGAATCAGCGCAACGCACTCCAGCACACTGACTGGCATGACGACCGGACACAGGCGCAACGTGCTGGCGCGGAGAATGTCGTTGAGTGATGTCGACCGCATCGCCGAGTCGGCGATCAGCACGAGGGTGAACGGGGTGGGCTCGGGCACCGAGATCTGCCACGCGTAGAACCCCACGGGTGGCTCCGATGTCTGTCGTTTCGAGGCCGGCGGACGAGGAATGGCGATGCGAATGCGCGAATTCTCGACGATCGCGGCATTCACCAACGCATCCTGCGCGGCCACCTGCGCGGCGTTGGCAGCGATCTGCGCGGCCGCGCGCCGCGCTGCGGCGCGTTCCGCTGCCCGTTCCGGCGACAGCGAGCTCTGCGCGCCCGCGATACGGCACCACGTCGTGAGCAGCGCCACGCAGGCGCGCCATCGGATGGTCATGGTTCCAACACCACGCGTCGCTGACTGACAGCGACCGGTCGCCCCGGACGCTCGACACTGATACGCAGCAGATAGGGACCCGGCGCGAGCGACGCGATGTTCAGCATGAGACTCCGCTGCTGCACCGGCACCGCACCCGGCAGTGTGCGCGCGTAATGCTGCGGGCTTGGCTCCGTCCAGCGAATACTGAGTGAACGATTGGGATCCGACGCCACATTGAGCGCCACTCCCAGCCGCCGGAGTCCACCCACATTCGCGTCGCCCTGCAGGCTCACCGTGAATGTGACGGTGTCCTTCGCGGCGATCCCATACGTCTCCCAGTAAAGACCCACTCGGCGGATTTCCTTCTCCAGCGACAGACTCCCGAGCAGATGATCGAGCAGCGTTTCCGGCGCAACACGTTCATCACCAGCGCCACTCGCTGCCTCCAACAGCGCCGGGTCAGAGATCGCCACGTCGCCAGGTGCCATTGCACGCAGCACGGGTGGCGGCTGAATACCAAATCGGGTGCGCGCATCCAGTTCAGCCTTTCCGACCCCCATCGCCTCGACTGCCAGCAACGAGGCGGCCCCGGGAATCGTCGATCGCAGCACCGCCGTTTCTCCACTTCCTGCGCCGCGTTGCGCCAAGGTGTCGATGTCGTTGCGCGAGGTCGACGACAGGAGCATGACATCAAACCGCTGCGAATCGCGCACCATGAGCGGTTGGCGCATGCGATGGGCGGAGGCGATCTCGATATTCGTCTGACGTCGCAGCATCACCGTTTGGCCTTCAGGCAACTGCACCAGCCTTCGCGGTGTGCGGAAGTGCTCGGCGGACCACCAGCCGGGATCGATCTCACCCGCTGTTGTCACCCCCGATAGCTCCCAATCCGCATCGCTCGCCGCGAGCGGATTGGCCAGTACTCGGCGCAATGGCAGCAGATGCACACGATCCATCGAATATTCGAAGGTGGTATACGGTGGCACCGGTGTTGACAGTTTGTTGCGAAGGTAGCCCGAATGATTGTTGTCGGTCAGCCTGCCGTCCCACCACGTGTAACTCGGCCAACCGTAACGAACCAGCAGTCTCGCCAACGCATCGCCGCCGCGTTCGAGGTTCCAGGCGTATCGCTCGTCACCATCGAGCGCACTCCGGAGCGCCACGTCGACATGCCGGGACTGGTGCACCACCCAGCGCTCATTGCCTTGCACGCGAAACAGCGGATCCGACAGCCACCACAGCGTCGCGTGCATCTCGGCGCGCGCAGCGCAGGAGGTCTTGTCGTACGCAGACCGATCAGAGGGCGTGAGCAGGTCGCCGACATCCTGCCATGCGCAGCGCACCTCCGCCGGCATCACTTCATACATCGCGATGTAGGTGAATTCGGCGTCCACCCACGCCCCGCGGTGTTGGTGCGCGTATGCCGTCAACGCCAAACACCACCATCGTTCAGCGCGGCAATCCCGTGCCACGCGCAGCGCGCCGTCCAGATCGCGCTGCTCGACCAGAAACCGTACGCGCTGCCCCGTGAGAAGTCCGGAGCCGGGAAGCCGTCGCGCGGCGCTGTCGAGTGCCACGATCAATCGCGCACGCGCGCTGCGCGCCGCCGGTCGCAGCTGCCCAAGCAGCGCCCCATCACGATCGACGCCCTCATCTCCCGCATCCTGGAACGTCGGACTCAGAATCCACGACGGACAGGTGGCAAACGCCGAGTGATCACTGACGACCAGCGAGAATTGTTCGAACTTGCGTGCGAACTTTTCGTTGGCGCCTGTCGCCGACGCAACCCGGGTGCCGGTAGGTGCGTCAGGATGACAGTGCAGATACGCCAGTCGCACGTCTTTGATCTCTTCGTCGACCGCCACGCCGTTGCGGAGGAGCGCGCTGCCCCGCCAGAGGCGCTGCCACTCGACAAAGAATTCGCTGATGGCGAGCACCGCGCGCGCGTGGGTTGCGACTGAGTCGGACGCCATCATCAATGTGCTGCGGACATGCGGCGGCGCCTCGTGTCCGCCGACCGGTTTGAGGATCGTCGCCGAGGCGAGTCCGATGCCCAGCGTCCACCGCATCGCAAGCCATGTGAGCATTGTGACTATCATCCACCGTCACGCCAACACTGTCAAGTTGACGCGGATGCGGCGTGGTTGGTTGTCTCCCAACTCACGGATCGCGTGTGGGTATAGGCGCATCGCGAGGTACACGCGTATTGGGCGAGAATGCCAACCCATACGCCGCAACGACGTCGTCGAACTGTTCTCCACCGACACTGTACAGA
>JAGNMU010000618.1 GCA_017991005.1 Gemmatimonadaceae bacterium
GGTCTGCGCGAGGCCACGATCACGGGACAGCCGTATCCGGTGAAGGGCTGGTTCATTTACTCGACCAACCTGATTCAGGCGCTGCCTGATCAGGCGGCCACCATCAAAGCGTTGCAGGCGCTGGACCTGGTCGTCGTGGTTGATGTGGTGCCGAGCGACATTGCCGGATGGGCAGACGTGGTGCTGCCCGAGGCCGTGTATCTCGAGCGGTACGACGATCTCAACGTCGAGCTGTTCCGCGAGCCGTTCATCGCGCTTCGACAGCCGGTCGTCGAGCCGCCAGATGACCAGAAGCCCAACTGGTGGATTGCGCGAGAACTCGCGCTGCGTCTCGGCCTCGGCGCCTACTATCCGTGGACGCACGTGGAGCAATACCTCGACACGCGGCTCACGGTGGCGGGGTACTCGCTCGACCAGCTCAAGCGCACGGGCATCATTCGCGGCGCGCAGCCGCCCGTGTTCTACGCCGAGGGCGTGGTGCCCGAGTTCGGCACGCCGTCGGGCAAGATCGAGTTCTGGTCGAATCAGTTGAAGGACGCCGGGCTGGATCCGGTGCCGCGCTATCAGGCGACGCCCGAGCCACCGGACGGAATGTTCCGGCTGCTGTTCGGCCGATCGCCTGTGCACACCTTCGGTCGCACACAGACCAATCCGCTCTTGAATGAAGCCATGCCCGAGAACGCGGTCTGGGTGAACGCAGACGTCGCCACCCGACTGGGCTTTGCGGACGGCGATCGCGTCTGGCTGCGCAATCAGGATGGCGTGACAGCGGGGCCCGTGCCCGTGCGCGCGACACAGCGCATTCGCGGCGACTGCGTCTTCATGGTGCACGGCTTTGCTCCAGGTTCGAAGCACATCGCGGCGGCGTATCGCAAAGGGGCGAGCGATTCGAAGCTCGTCACGCGATTTGTGCTGGATCCAGTCATGGGCGGCAACGGCATGAACGTGAACTTCGTGTCGCTCGAGCGGGAGGCCTGATCATGGCGCGATTTGGCATGGTGATCGATACGGTCCGATGCGTCGGCTGCATGGATTGCGTCATCGCCTGCAAGACCGAGAACCGCGTGCCCGAGGGGTTCTGTCGCGACTGGATCGCGACCGAGACGCGAGGGACGCATCCCACATTGCATCTTGAGATTCGCAGCGAGCGCTGCAATCACTGCGACGCGCCGCCGTGTGTCGACTGCTGTCCGACCGGCGCCAGTCACGTCGAGACGATGGGACACACCGTGCAGGTGACCAAAGACATGTGCATCGGCTGCAAAGCCTGTCTCGCATCGTGTCCGTACGACGCGCGCTTCATCAACCCGGAGGGCTACGCCGACAAGTGCACGTTCTGTCTGCATCGGGTGACGCAAGGGCTGCTGCCGGCCTGCGTCTCGGTGTGCCCGACCCATTGCATGCACTTTGGCGATCTCGATGACCCGAACAGCGAGGTCAATCGTCTGCTGGCCGCGCGCACTCATCACGCGCTGCTGACCGATGCCGGCACTGGCCCACGCATCTTCTATCTCACCTGAGGTGATGCCATGACGGATCTCACCACCACCCGCCTGAACCACCTCGTTGATCCCACGCTGCACGTGTGGGCCTGGCAGATTCCTGTCTACCTCTTCCTCGGCGGGCTCGTGGCCGGGATGATGGCGATTTCCGGCGTGTGGTTGATGCGAGGGCGTCGCGCGCAGCCGGGATCCGTGATGTTCGCGTTGCCGCTACTCAGTCTCGTGCTGCTCAGTCTGGGCATGCTCGCGCTGTTTCTGGATCTCGAACACAAGTTGTACGTGTGGCGCCTCTACACCACGTTCGAGTGGCGGTCGCCGATGTCGTGGGGCGCCTGGATTCTGGTCGCGGTGTACCCGGCACTGGTCATCATGCTGATGCTGCATCCGCCCGCGTGGCTCGGCGCCGCCGTGCCCATGCTGACGCGATGGTCCGCTCAGTTGCAGATGTGGCCGACGGTCGCGCGGCGTATCGGCATGGTCAGCGTGGTGTTGGGCGGCATGCTCGGCATCTACACCGGCGTGTTGCTCAGCACGCTGGCGGCTCGGCCCGCCTGGAACAGCGCACTGCTCGGTCCGCTGTTTCTCACGTCCGGCCTGTCGAGCGCGGCGGCACTGGTGCATCTGATCGCACGCCGCCCGGATGAGAGCCACGAGTTGGTGCGCGTTGATAACTGGTTTCTGCAGGCCGAGCTCGCCATGCTCGTACTGATGCTGATCGGACTCACCACCTCGACGCGCGCCCATGCCCTGGGCGCGGCGCTGTTTCTTGGCGGACCGTACACGGCGGTGCTGTGGGTCGGCGTTGTCGGCATCGGCATTCTCTTGCCGCTCACGGTGCAGATGCTGATGGTGCGTCATCGCGTGCCGCACACGGCCTTGGCGCCGGCGCTGGTGCTGGCGGGCGGCGTGCTGCTGCGATTTGTGATGGTGTCAGCGGGCCAGGTCAGTCACTGGCGTTCGTTCTGACGAGTGAAGGAGTGCACATGACGACGATCGTTGCCCCAGTCAGCACCGCCGAGGCCCCACCAGTGGCGGCGGTGCGGACAGACGCTGCGCGTAGACTGCCGGCGCCGTACATG